>JBMHCY010000040.1:0-37484 GCA_049889655.1 Puniceispirillales bacterium (SeqCode) | reverse complement strand
AGACGATCCTGGGCCCAGGTGTTGTTGGCCTGAACCGTCAGCGCAGCAAAATCCCCGCGGCCGGGGCGGGAGGCGTTATCGGCAACAAAACCGAGAGGGCTTTCCTCAACAAACGCCGCATCCCAGCCCGGATCGAGCGGTGTATCAAAACCCAGCATCAGGGTGAAACAACCCAGCATGGAAACTGCATCCAGCCGGTCATGAAAGCCGCATTCGGCAGGCAGCAGCATGGCCGCCTGAGCAGCCGGGATAGCAGTCACCACCCTGTCTGCAGTGACAACAAGACCGCCGTCAGTATCATGGATCTGCCAGCCTTCATCGGATCGCGTGATGCTGGCAGCGGTGGTGGCAAGACGGATATCGAGGCCGTCGGCCATGGCCTTGACCAGTGCCGTCATCCCCGGCACGGCAATCATCGGCTGGCGATCCATGGGACGTGGCGCCACCTGGCCCCGGCCGTCGACCGTGACAAAACGGGCCTGCCAGGGCACCACCAGACCGCGCTCGAGATAAGGGGCCAGCATGGCGGCAAAGCGATCATCGCGGACAGTGAAATACTGGGCCCCGTGGTCAAACACCTGATCATCGAGCCGCCGCGTTGACATCCGCCCGGCAACACCGCGTGATTTTTCGATCAGTGTCACTGGCATTGTCGGGGCGAGGCGTCTGGCCAGTGTCACCCCGGCGAGCCCGGCCCCGATGATCGCGACCCGTGGCGGCATCAGCGGCTGCCCCCGAACAGATCGGCCATGCCCCCATGGGGCTGCATCGCTGATTTGCGGGCTTTGTTCCAGTAGCGGAAAAACCGTTTCAGATCAGGTGTGGCCGACAGTTGCACAAACGGCTCATCGGCGATGCGGCGGCATTCATGGTCGCGTGACAGGTTTTCCATCACCGCGGCCAGATGCGGGTTTGATGTCTGCGGCGTCACGATCACCCCGCCCGCAGCGAGATCACGCAGCACAGGGACAGTCTCCCCGGCGATGATATCCACCGGCAGATGGGTCAGGGCTTCGTAGATGAACACCAGTTTCTTGAACCCGTAATGCATCTCGCGGAACAGGGCATCATCCCAGATGAACACCGCCCGCGCCTCAGGGGCTGCCGCAAAGACAGGATGATCCGCCCGCAGGGCTTCATCATGCAACCAGATCAGCATCTCACATCGGCTCCATGTTCGGGAAAAGGCGCAGGGCAAGCACATCGTAACCCGCCGCCAGCGGTGTGTTGTGCCGATCATCGGTATTGATCAGGCTGCCGCAGTATTTCCGCATATTCTCAAGGTTGAAAATATAGGGCTTGCGGGAAAACGTGCTCGCCACCCATTGCCAGGAAAAATTGTTCGAAGCGGTATCGGCATCCACCAGATGACTGAGCATGAACCGCGCCCCGGCCTGCCAGCAAACCCGACGCCAGTGGACGATATAGGCTGCCAGATACATCCGCCCGTGATTGTGCAGATAGCCATCCTCGCGGAGCATCGTGATCAGCCCGTCGATCGCCGCCACCCCGGTTTCACCGGCAGCGATATCGGCTGGCAGTTCAGCCGCGTATTCAGAAGCCCGAAAACCTGTCTTGTAGTCTTCGATATCCTGCCAGAGCCATTGCGGGTTGCGCCGGGCAACACGCAGCCAGTAATCACGCCAGGACAGTTCCTGGATGAATTTTTCGGCCTCGTCAGGGCGGCGGACTTTTTCAAGCCCCCGGTTGCGCGCCGTGTTCAGCGCAATCATGCCATGGCGGATATAGGGGGACAGCCGCGTCACCGGACCTTCGAGAAAATTCCGCCCTTTCGCATAGGCCGCCGGATCAAGCGCATCAAGCCGAGACTGTGCCGCCATGGGGCTGCCCTCGAGCACCCCGGCCGCCGCCGGTTCGTCCCGGGGGGAAAGTACTGCAACGTGATCAATCAGGGCCTGACGATCAGCAAACTGCTTAGGCTCAATCGTGTATTTCGAGTCTGGTGTGGTCATGCCGTTCTCCTTGAGGATGACATAATCCGCCAGACGGACCTTTCCACCCTGCCAAAACAGAAAACCGGCCGCCGCAATTGCGTGGCAGGGTGTCGCAGCGATGGCGGCTTCCGGTCATTCTGTGTCTGAAAACGTCGCCCGCCGGTATTTTTCGAACTCAAAACCCGGGGCTGGCCGAAAGATCATTTCCATTGCGATTATAGACTTTTTTTCATGGGGTTAGAGGGGTTTCAGAGGGGGAGGTCGAGGCGTATATAGACCTCCGTCCCCCAACCTTTTTTGCAGGAGCAAAACCCCATGGCTAACCTCAGCAGAGTCATTCACGCGGCCAATGATGAAACCATCCGCAGCGCCCGTTTCAACCCCGTCACCCAGCTCTATCGCTGGATCAGGATCAGCGGTGTCACCAGCACGCTTCAGCAGCTGGACGACCGGACGCTTGAGGATATCGGCATCGCCCGCGGCGAAATCCGTGCCTATGCGGAAAAACTGATCACCAAAGAACACACCCCGGCAGCCTGAACCCTTCAGCTGCCCTGCCCGACCAGCGACGGGGGTGAGACGGCCGATGTCATCCAGCAATCGGCAAACTCGCCCCCTTCGACTTTCTTGACCACCCAATAAAAAGACAGTGCCCGGCCGCGGCTGTCCTCGATCAGCACCTCGAACTGCACCCACTCACGGGCCTCGTTCTTCAGCGTGATGGTGTGCTGGCGGTGATCGAGCAGCACCCCGTAGGTCTGGCTGCGGATCATCCCGGCGAAACGGTCAAGCGGGCCGGTCATGGCGCGGTTATCAGGATGGGCGAAAGCCCAGGTCTGGCGGATGCCCTGATCAGGCGAGGGCTCGTCATTCGTCTGCAATGCCGATAACTGGATTGCAACCACGTCCTGCGGGGCAATCGCCGGGTCAGGCTTTATCAACTCGGCGGCAACACCCTTGCCGGCCAGCCCGATCATCATGATGACAGCAAGGAAAGTCGTTTTCATGGTCATGGGGCGTCCTCCTGATCAGCCTCACCTTTTGAGATCGGCCGCAACAGGCAGGAGTCAAGTCAGGCGTCAGCCGCCACCCTTGCCCCGACAGCGGAAATAGCCCGAGACAACATCACCGGAAAATTCGAACATATGGGCATAGGCCACATCATAGCGCAGATCAGCGCAGATCGCCTGGGCCTGATCGGCAATATCGGCCGGAACATTGATCAATCCCGATGCGGTCAGCGGCCAGGTCAACAGATAACCCTTGCCGTCAACATAGGCGGGGCCTGTATCGGCAGGGGCGGCTGCGGCTGATGCAGAAGCGTCAGTGGTCACCTGAGAAGATGGGATATTGTGCTCGCAGGCACTGATACTGAAAACCAAACCGGCAAGGGCGAAAGGAGCAATCAAAAACTTAGCCATGGCATCAAATCCATATCAGGCCAATTGAACTTGTGACAACATACTCTATGATGTGTCGCGATAAAACAACAAACCACCGCGTAAAGGGATAAACACCATGGCCATCAGTCTTTTGCAACTGACCGATACGATCATCATGCTGTATATCTGGTCGCTGCTGGCACTGGTGGTATCGAGCTGGCTGATCGTTTTCCGCATCGTCAACCCCTATCAGCCTGTTGTCCGGGTCATCCTGCAGGGGCTGTCGGCGATCCATGAGCCGATCCTGCAGCCGATCCGTGTTCTGCAATACCGACTGATCCCCAATCTCGGGGGGTTTGATCTCTCCCCCATTGTCGCGCTTCTGGTGGCGCAGTATATTGTCGGGCCGATGATCAAATCTGTCATTATCAACCTGTTTTTCTGATCATTCTGCCGCCGATGTCGTCTATATAGCAATTCATGGCGGTAATTTGGAAAGTCCCGACACCACCCTTTGCGAGAGTATTTTTACAAATAAGAGGAACCCATGCCCGAAGCTCAGAACACGGCCCAGATTATTGATGGCAAAGCCTTTGCTGCCGGCCTCACCGACAAGATCGGGGCGGCAGTGACCGATTTCATGGCGGAGGGCCATCCCCAGCCCGGGCTGGCGGTGGTGCTGGTGGGCGAGGATCCGGCCAGCCAGGTCTATGTCCGCAACAAGATCAAGACCACAAAAGCCGCCGGGATGAAATCCATCGAATACAGGCTCGATGCTGACACAAGCCAGGAAGACCTGGTCGCACTGGTCGAGAAGCTCAACCGTGATGACAATGTCGACGGTATTCTGGTGCAGTTGCCGCTGCCGAAACAGATCAACGCCGATGCCGTGATCAACACCATCGACCCCGACAAGGATGTTGACGGTTTCCATGTTGTCAATGTCGGGCGGCTGTCGATCGGCCTCGATGCGCATATCCCCTGCACGCCCTATGGCTGCCTGATGCTGCTGCGCGACTATTACGGTGACCTGAACGGCAAATCCGCTGTTGTCATCGGCCGCTCCAATATCGTCGGCAAGCCGATGGCCCAGTTGCTGCTGGCCGATAACTGCACGGTCACCATCGCCCATTCGCGAACCCGCGATATTGAGGCTGTCTGCCGCGAAGCTGATATTGTCATCGCCGCGGTGGGGCGCCCCGAAATGGTCAAGGGTGACTGGATCAAGCCCGGGGCTGTGGTGATCGATGTTGGCATCAACCGTGTCGATGCCCCCGAAAAGGGTGAAGGTAAGACCCGGCTAACGGGTGATGTGGATTTCAACTCGGCCGCCACAAGGGCAGCGGCGATCACCCCTGTTCCCGGCGGTGTCGGGCCGATGACAATCGCCTGCCTGCTACGCAACACGATGGTTTCCGCTGCACGCAGACGAGGCGTTGAAGTCCCGGCGTCAATCGGATAGAAAACGAGAGGGAATGATTCCCTCAGGGGGCAGTCCTGCCCCCGAGATCATGGAGGACAAAGCATGGCGTGGCCATTCATCCTGTTGGCAATTGCTATGCTCACCGTTGTTGCGGTGTTGTTCTGGGGGTTGTACAGCATGGCCCGCGGCGGTGAATACAACGCCCGCTGGTCAAATTTGATCATGCGCTGGCGTGTGGTTCTTCAGGCTCTTGCCGTTCTGGTTTTTGTCCTGATCATGCTTGCTGCCAGACAATAGGGAATGGTAAGAGAAGCCGTTATGGTGAAACTGAACAAAATCTACACCCGCACCGGCGACAAGGGGGAAACCAGCCTTGTCAACGGCTACCGTGTGTCCAAACATTCGCTGCGCCCTGCCGCCTTTGGGTCTGTCGACGAGGTCAATTCGATCCTCGGCATCTGCCGGTTGCACACAGCCCGGCTCGACAAGCCAGAACCGGATGCCATGCTGGCCCGTATCCAGAACGATCTGTTTGATCTGGGGGCCGATCTGGCCACCCCGGAAACCGATCAGCCCTCGGGCCATGAATTGCGGATCACCACCGCCCAGGTAGATCGGCTCGAAGCTGAGATCGACGCCATGAATGCTGAGCTGGAACCGCTCAATTCCTTTATCCTGCCCGGCGGCAGCGAGGCAGCGGCCTATATTCATTTGGCCCGCGCTCAGGCCCGCCGTGCCGAACGTGAAATGACCCTGCTGGCCACCCAGGAAGTTGTCGGGGAAGCCGCCATGCAGTTTATCAATCGCCTGTCGGACCATCTGTTTGTGCTGGCCCGGCATATCAATAAAGACCAGGGCAGTGATGTCCTTTGGAAACCCGGGCTGAACGCCTGACATTTTTCATCAGAGAGGAGAGGGAGTAGCAATGAAAGTTCTGGTTCCCGTAAAACGTGTTGTCGATTACAACGTCAAGGTCAGGGTCAAAGCTGATCAGTCCGGTGTTGAACTGGCCAATGTGAAGATGTCCATGAACCCGTTCGACGAGATTGCTGTCGAACAGGCTATCCGGCTCAAGGAAGCCGGAACAGCGAGCGAAGTGATTGCGGTGTCGATCGGCCCCGACCAATCACAGGAAACGATCCGGACCGCACTGGCCATGGGTGCCGACCGCGGTATCCACGTTCCTGCCGCCCATGAAACCGAGCCGCTGGCCGTGGCCAAGGTGCTGAAGGAAATCATCGGTCGTGAGGAACCGGGGATCGTCATCCTCGGCAAGCAGGCCATTGATGATGACAGCAACCAGACTGGCCAGATGCTGGCCACCATGCTGGGCTGGCCGCAAGCCACTTTTGCGTCCGGTGTTGAAATTGACGGAAACAGCCTCAAGGTGATCCGTGAAGTCGATGGCGGGCTTGAGCATATCAGCTCTTCGCTGCCGGCTGTGGTGACGGTTGATCTGCGTCTCAATGAGCCGCGTTATGCCTCGCTGCCGAATATCATGAAAGCCAAGAAGAAGCCGATCGACCAGATCAGCCTCGATGATCTCGGTGTGGATGCCAGCCAGCGTCTGACCGTCATCAAGGTCGAAGAACCCCCCGCCCGGGAAGCCGGCGTTACCGTCGGTTCCGTGTCGGAACTGGTCGATAAACTGAAAAACGAAGCCAAGGTCATATAAGGGGAAACGTCATGTCTGTTCTTGTACTTGCTGAACACAATAACGCCGAGCTTAACCCGGCAACCCTGAATACCATTACCGCCGCCAGCCAGATCGGTGGCGATGTCCACGTTCTCGTTGCCGGTAAGGGCTGTGCCGCTGTGGCCGATGCCGCCGCTGCCGTTGATGGCGTTGCCAAGGTAATGCTCGCCGATGCCGCTGAATACGAAAACGGTGTCGCCGAAAACATGGTGCCGCTGCTGGTCAACCTCGCCGAGGGTTACAGCCACCTGATGGCCCCCGCCACCACCTATGGCAAGAACATCATGCCCGGTGTTGCCGCGATGAAGGACGTTGCCCAGATTTCGGATATCATCCGTGTTGACAGCGCCGATACCTTCCAGCGCCCGATCTATGCCGGCAATGCGCTGGCCACGGTGCAGTCCGGTGATGCGCTCAAGGTCATCACTGTCCGGACGACAGCGTTCGAGGCTGCCGGTGATGGCGGCAGCGCGGCTGTCGAAACCGTCGATGCCACCGGTGATGCGGGCAAGACAGCCTTTGTCAAATCCGAACTGTCGTCTTCCGACCGGCCGGAGCTGACCTCTGCCAAGATCGTCATTTCCGGCGGTCGCGGGATGCAGGATGGCTCGAACTTCGCCATGCTCGAAAAGGTTGCCGACAAGCTCGGTGCCGCCGTCGGGGCCTCACGGGCTGCCGTCGATGCCGGTTTCGTGCCCAATGACTATCAGGTTGGCCAGACCGGCAAGGTTGTTGCCCCTGATCTCTATGTCGCCGTCGGCATTTCCGGGGCAATCCAACACCTCGCCGGGATGAAGGACAGCAAGGTGATCGTCGCGATCAACAAAGATGAAGAAGCGCCGATCTTCCAGGTCGCTGATTACGGTCTGGTCGATGACCTGTTCACCGCTGTTCCTGATATGGAAAAGGAAATCGGCTAAAGCCTGATTGTCCTGAAAGAAATATTTTGCCCCTGCCGGTCAGCCTGGCAGGGGTTTTTCATGCGGTCTTGAGCCGGTCACGCACCGCATCGATCACCGCCGGATCATCCCAGGCCAGCACCCCTTCAACCTTGCCGATCACCTGCCCCGCGCCGGAGACGAGAAAACTGGTCGGCATGGCCCTGATCTCAAGCGCCCGGGCCAGCACGCCTTTCGAATCATAGGCCCGCTGGCGGATCATGACCCCGCGATCTTCAAGGAAAGCCTCGGCGAAATCCCGGCCCTTGCGATCAACCCCAACGAGCAGCACCCCCATGCCGTGAGGCGCCAGAGCCTCATCAAGCACCTGCAGGGCCGGCAGTTCATGGATGCAGGGCGGACACCAGCTCGCCCAGAAATTCACCAGAAGCGGCATCGGCCGGTAGGCGGCAAGGCTGAGCGGGCTGCCCGCCGAATCCTCAATCTCGGTATTCGGGGTTGGCAGATCAAGCGTTTCTAGGGTATGCAATGGCGTAGCCCGCACCACTCCCATCAAGCCGAAGCCAAAAAGCGGGAGTGTTGCCGCAAGAAAATGTCGCCTGCGCCACTGTGGAACGGGTGATGATGTCATGGAAACAGGATAGCAGATGTCTCCATCGGAAAAGAAGAAAAATAGCTCCAGCATCTGGGGTGGCCGGTTCGATGGTGGCGTATCCTCTGTGATGGAACGGATCAATGCCTCAATCGGCTTTGATCGCGAGCTTTACCGGCAGGATATCGCCGGCAGCCGCGCCCACGCCGCCATGCTCGCCAGCACGGGGATCATCACGGCTGCGGATGCTGACGCGATCACCAAAGGGCTTGACCGCATCGAAGCGGAAATCGAGGCGGGCGAATTTGCCTTCAGCACCGCCCTTGAAGACATTCACATGAACATTGAAAACAGGCTGGTTGAACTGGTTGGCGAGCCGGGGCGGCGGCTGCACACGGCACGCTCACGCAATGACCAGGTCGCCACCGACCTGCGGCTCTGGGTCCGTGATGCAATAGATGCGATCGATGCCGGTATCGCTGATTTGCAAAACGCCCTCCTTGATCAGGCCGAAACCCATGCTGCCGATGTCATGCCCGGTTATACCCATCTGCAGACAGCCCAGCCGGTGACCATCGGCCACCATCTGATGGCCTATGCCGAAATGCTGCAGCGCGACCGGGGTCGGTTTGCCGATGCCCGCCGCCGGATGAATCAATCGCCGCTGGGGGCAGCGGCACTGGCCGGCACATCGTTCCCCATTGACCGCCATCAGACAGCGGCAAGCCTCGGGTTTGATGGGCCCATGGCCAATTCGATGGATGCAGTTTCAGACCGTGATTTCGCTGTTGAATTTCTGGCGGCAGCGGCACTCTGCGCAACGCACCTTTCCCGGCTGGCCGAAGAGCTTGTCCTCTGGGCATCTGACCGGTTCGGTTTCATCCGGCTGTCGGATGCGTTTTCCACCGGCTCGTCGATCATGCCGCAAAAGCGCAACCCTGATGCGGCTGAACTTGTCCGGGCCAAGCCCGGCCGGATCAACGGCAGCCTGATCACGCTGCTGACTGTCCTGAAAGGCCTGCCGCTGACCTATGGCAAGGATATGCAGGAAGACAAGGAACCTGTTTTTGATGCCGCGGAAAGCCTGCAGATCGCGCTCGCCGCCAGCACTGGAATGATGCGTGATCTCGCCTTCCAGCCTGAAGCCATGCGGGCGGCACTTGATGCCGGTTTTCCCACGGCCACTGATCTGGCGGACTGGATGGTGCGGGTGCTGAACCTGCCGTTCCGCGAAGCCCATCATGCCACCGGAGCCGCTGTCGCACTGGCCGAGCAGAAGGGGCAGCGGCTCGAAGAGTTGAGCCTCGCCGACCTGCAATCGGTCCACCCGGATATCACTGCGGAAGCCCTCGGCGTGCTGTCGGTTGATCACGCCGTGGCCTCGCGCCAGAGTTTCGGCGGCACAGCCCCTGACAATGTCCGCGCAGCGATTGCGGCAATGCGGAAAGCCGTTGCACAGCCGCACCGCGCCAGTCAGACTGATGACGATTGAGGAGATGACAATGACAGGCATCGATAGACAAGTTGCAAAATTCTTCCTGCTCGGGCTGGCCGTGCTGATGCTGGCCGGCGGCCTGACAGCCTGCGGCAAGCGCGGTGACCCCTACCGCCCATCTGAAATCACCACCGAATCCTGACACCGCCATGACAGGTTTTCTGCGCAAAGACGGGATGCTCACCGTTGACGGACTTGATCTGGAAAGCCTCGCCGCTGACTGGGGGACGCCGGTCTATATCTATTCGGCGGCCGCGATTGAAGAGCGGTTTCGGCATTTCCGCGATACTGTCGCCCCGGCAACGGGCAAGGTGCATTATGCCATCAAGGCCAATTCGAACCTCGCCGTGCTGCGGCTTCTGGCACGTCTCGGGGCCGGGGCGGATATCGTTTCCGCAGGCGAGATGCAGCGCGCCCTCAAGGCCGGCTTTGCCGCCGCCGATATTGTTTTCTCCGGGGTCGGCAAGACCGATACTGATATCACCGCGGCGCTTGCGGCCGGGATAGGCCAGATCAACGCCGAATCCGAAGCCGAAGTCATGCGCGTCATTGCCTTGGCGGAGAGCACCGGCCAGTCCTGCCGGCTGGCGCTCCGGATCAACCCGGATGTGGCGGCGGATACCCATGCGAAAATTTCCACCGGCCATGGGGAGACCAAATTCGGAATCCCGCTCGAGGCGATCCCCGGGCTTTATCGCCGTATTGCCGAAAGCGGCGCGGTCGAGACCGGAGGGCTGGCCGTCCATATCGGCTCCCAGATCATGGATACCGCCCCGTTCGAGCACGCCTGGCAGGTGATGCGCGATCTTGGTGACAGCCTGATCGCCGACGGGTTCGATGTTCCGGTGCTTGATCTCGGTGGCGGTCTAGGTGTTGATTATGCCACCGGCGCGCACGCCGATGCTGTCGCACTGGGGCAACTGGTCGACCGGCTGTTCGGCAACACATCCTATCATCTCGGCTTTGAGCCCGGCCGTTATCTGACCGCCGAGGCCGGGGTGCTGCTGACAAAGGTGATCGCCACCAAACCCGCTGAGGGCAAGGTTTTCACCATTGTCGACGGGGCCATGAATGATCTTATCCGGCCGACGCTCTATGAAGCCTTCCACCGCATTGAGCCTGTCCGTGAAACCGGGGCCAAAGCGGTGATGACCGATATTGTCGGTCCTGTCTGCGAGACCGGGGACTACCTTGGTCTTGGCCGCATGATGCCGCCGACTGAGGCCGGTGATCTCTTGGCGGTGATGTCAGCCGGGGCCTATGGAGCCGTCATGCGCTCAGCCTACAACACAAGGCCACCGGCACCTGAAGTCATGGTGATCGAGGGGGAGGCCCATGCTGTTTCCGCCCGCCAGACGGTGGATGAGCTGCTTGCGCTCGAGACAATCCCCGCCGTGCTGGGATGATCAATCCACCGAGAGTTCCGGCAGCGGCACAACAATGATGTCAGTCACCTGATCCGGGTTCATTTCCTGGTCGAGCTGGACCTGCGATTGAAACGCCACAACCTCTTTGCCCTCAATGATCGGTGTATCAAGCCTGATGGTCTTTTCCGCAAGGATAATCCCGAACGTATCAGTGACGGTGATCTGCAGTTTCGGGGCATGGACAGACCAGATCGCCGTGTTGATCACCTCACCGGAAAGCCGGATCGTATCACGCTGGCGCAGGCCGTTAAGGCCGCTGATCTCAAGATAGCGGTTTTCCGGCCCAATATTGAGGCCAAGGGTTTCATAGAAGGGCGTAAATCCGGGCATATTGGCACTGATCAGATTGCGGTTGAGAGTGAGCATCGCCATCAGCACGATGACCACAACCCCGGCCATGAAGATCATCCACCATTGCCGGATATGGTGCTTAAGATCAGCATCCTCGGTGATGATATCCGCACCGCCGCGGCTGGCCTTCCAGACGTGACGGCAGACCGAACAGCGAACCTTGCGGCCGCCAGAAGGCATCTCGGCCACATCGATTCTGAAGATCGTCTCACAATGGGGGCAGTTCAGCAGCATCAGCAACTCCGGAAACACAGTATTATACCAAGTGTTTAGGCCAAGAACAGAGGTGTTTGCTCTACTTTGTCGGGGGGATGGTGTAAACTGGGGCATGGTGATGCAACGGTTCATGCTGGTGGTGATGGTGGTTTGCGGCGGCTTTATTGCCGGGATGCAGCATTTCGCCCATGCAATCAGGATCGATGCCGCCATGCCTGTGCCGCTGGCAGGGCTGGCGACGCAAACAGCCGGTATTGCCGTGCTGACCGGCAGCGGCGGCCGCATTGAAGCCGGCCTCACCCTGCTGCTCGCTGATCAGGGCCAGCGGATGCTGATTTCCGGCATCGGCGAGGGTGTATCGAAAGATGATATTCTGCGAATCGCTTCCGAGGGGGAGGATTTCGCCCCGTACCAACTGGCGGGGCTGATGTCCTGCTGCATTGATCTTGGCCCGGCAGCCCGCAACACCCGCGGCAATGCTGAGGAAACGCGACGCTGGGCCGATTCCAGAGAACTTGATCAGATTATCCTCGTGACAGCAGATTTCCATCTGCCCCGGGCCCTGGTTGAATTCCGGCGGGAGATGCCGACACGCCGTGTCATCCCCCATGCTGTCCCAACGAGGGGGCTGGGGGTTGATCAGAACGGCATGACCCAGTGGTGGCAATCAGGCAGGAGACTGCTGACAGTTTCTCGTGAATACGGCAAATATCTTGCCAGCCTGATCGGCTAGTCGAGCTGGCCAATATCGCGGATACGGTTGCGGATCGCCCGGGTGCGGTCGAACAACTCTTCGAGTTTGTCGCCTTCCTTCCAGCGAATGGCACGCTGCAGATACGACAGGTCTTCGTTGAACCGTCCCAGCATTTCCAGCACGGCATCACTGTTGTTGAGAAAGACATCCCGCCACATGACCGGATCGGAGGCAGCGATCCGGGTGAAATCCCGAAAGCCCGAAGCCGAATAGCGGATCACATCGTTCTGCAACTGCTGTTCAAAATCAAAGGCTGTGCCGACAATCGTATAGGCGATCAGATGCGGCAGATGCGAGGTGATGGCCAGAACCTTGTCATGGTAATCGACATCCATCTCTTCGACCATGGCCCCTGTCGCAGCCAGAAAACCCTTGAAATGGCCGACGGGCTCATCCGGGTTGTCGCCAGGCAGAACGATCCAGTAGCGATCCTTGAAGAGCGTGGAAAACCCGGCCTCGGGACCTGAATATTCAGTCCCGGCAATGGGATGCGACGGGATGAAATGGCAATGCTCAGGCAGGATGGGCGAGACATCCCGCAACACCGATGCCTTGGTCGACCCGGTATCGGTCACAACAGCCCCTGACGCCAGCCCGGGGGCGATATCCGCCGCCGCCGCCGCCATCGCCCCCACGGGGATGGCGAGCACCACCAGATCAGCCCCTTTGACGGCCTCAAGCGCATTATCAGTAATGCTGTCGGCAAGGCCGAGCCCGGCGGCACGATGGCGCACATCGGCATCCTTGTCATAAAGACAGGTCTCACCGGCAAGCCCGCTTTCGGCCACCACCCTCAACAGGGATGAGCCGATCAGCCCGGCACCGATAACGGCGATGCGATTGTAATAGGTCATGACCGGGCCTCTTGCGGGCTCTCAAGGCTTGCCGCCAGGTCCTTGAAGGCGGTGGCGGTGATCTCCATTTCCTCTTCGTCACCGATCGACATCCGCAGGCAATCGGGCAGCCCGTAAGGCACCATGCTGCGCAGCAGGATACCGCGCTGGCGGAGGAAATCATGGGCGGTACTGGCTTCTGCCGCATCAGCAAAACGGATCAGAAAGAAATTCGCCGCCGTGGGCAGGGCGTCGAACCCGGCCTGACGAATAGATTCCTGGATCCGGCTGACCCAGCGGTGGTTATGCGCAAGGCTGCGGGCGATGAAATCCTTGTCCAGCACTGCCGCCCGGCCAGCCGTGGCCGCCGCCGCGTTAACGCTGAACGGCCCTCTGATCGACGCCAGCACCGCCAGAATATCAGGAGGGAAATAGCCCCAGCCCAGCCGCAGCGAGCCAAGCCCGAAAATCTTCGAGAAGGTTCGCAGCATGACAACATTGTCATGGCGTTCGACATATTCCGCGCCGCTGGTATAGCGCGTTTCATCCGCTGGAACATATTCGGCATAGGCGCTGTCGAGAACGATGATCACGTTTTCCGGGACGGCGGCAATCAGCCTGTCGATCTCATCACGTTCGATCATCGTCCCTGTGGGGTTGTTGGGATTGGCGACAAAGATCAGTTTCGTTTTCGGGGTCAGTGCCGCGATGATGGCATCGACGCTCACCGTCAGGTCGTCATCGGCAGCCACCACCGGCACGCCACCGGCAATGCGGATCGCCTGGGGGAAAACGAGAAACCCGTACTGGGTGTGGATCGCCTCATCACCGTCTTCGAGATAGGCGGTGGCGAGCAGGCCGATCAATTCATCAGAGCCGTTCGATGGCAGGATCATCTCTGGCTTGAGCCCGAAGGTCTCGGCGATGGCCGCCACCAGATCAGCATCGATCTGCTCCGGGTAGCGGTGCAGGGTCGGGGCCACCGCATTGAGCGCTTCCATGGCCTTCGGCGACGGCCCGAGCGCACCTTCATTCACCGACAGGCGGATAATCCGCCCCGGGGGCAGGGCAGCCACTTCAGGCCGATAAGATACAAGCGAACGGATCGCCGCGATGGGTTTAGGGCTCGTCATGGATACCTCTATGGCAGAAAATCAACGCTGTTGGAAGATACCAACAACATTTGGCTGTTCCGCATGATAGCCCGGGATCACCGTGATCGCGCCGTTTTCACAACAGAGCGTCATGTCCGCCTCGGAGGGATCGGGCATATGGGGGGCGATGATCGCACTCGGGGCAAGGCTGCTTTCGGCCACAAGCGGCGTCACCGCAGCGATTGCCAGCGATGATCCGGCCTCGCGCCTTGCCGCCAGATCACGCCACCAGGTCGCCTCATCCCAATGCGGCAGCACCCCCAGATCAGCCTCCCCCGCGGCGACGGCATCAAAGACTGCGGCGGTACTGTCGAGGCTCAGGTAACGGGCGACTTCGCCAAACCGGTAGCGCGCCGTCGCCGTGACGGCATCTCCACCGGCATGGGCGATTGTCAACAGTTTCTGCCCGGCCAGGCTGAAAGCGATGATCTGCCGCCACAGGCTCTCGATCAGTCTCGGGTCAAGATCACTGCCGTTTTCGGCCAGCAGCCGCCGTAGCAGATCAGCCTCACGCCCGGGGCGAAAGATATGGCCGTCATGCTTGGTGGCGGCAACCCGGGAGGTCAGGCCAAAGCGGGCCGAAAGCGCCTCAAGAATGACCCGGTCAAGACGGTCAATCTCACGGCGCAGGTCTTCAAGGTTGCTGTTTTTCATCTCACCATCATTCATCGTTTCACCCGCTTCCATCATCCTGGCTCCTCAGCCTCGGGGCAATGCTGGAATTAATCCCGACAAGGGCCGGCCGCACCATTTTCCGTGATGCAACCGGAATGCCTCTTACGGAATAAATCATTTTGCGGGCATCGACAATCAGAACACCACCAAGCGGGTTCGGTAGGCGTTCCACGAGAGGCGCGAATTTCGGGTAGAACGGTGTTTCCGACGGCGGTGCCACAAGCGCCTGATGGACTTTTGCCACATCAAAATCATGGCGTTTCAGGAGCGATTTGATCTGGTTGATCGAATAGGGCTGGCCATAGCCGAACGGGGTGATCTCACGCCCTGACCACATACTGCCCCGATGCGGGACCACCACCACAAGCCGCCCCATGCCCTTGAGCACCCGCCAGCATTCATCCAGCAGTGCGGGGGGATCCGGGGTTGTTTCGAGCCCATGGACAAGCAGCACCGTATCAAGTGTCGAGGATAACAGCGGCAGAGCGTGTTCTTCGACGCTTGCCAGCCGGGATGGCCTGCGGCGAGGCCAGGATTGCGGCTTGATCCCCGCCGATTGCAGGCCGATCACCGCCCCGTGGCGTTTATCCAGAAACCGCAGAAACGGGCGCGCATACCCGACCCCGGCAGCCAGTGTCGGGTCAGTTTCCGCATGGGGGGTATCAGCCAAGATCGTCATCAGCTTGCGGCTGATCAATTGCCGCACCACCCGCCCCAGGGGGGTGTTGTAGAAACTTTCAAACGCCGTCGTTTCTTCCGGGCTTGCGGTTTTCGGGCCAGGCTGATTGCGCTCACGTTCATCCATGGTTACGATACTACCCCTGCTTGATCCCAAAGGCCATTTCTGTGGAGACCCTGAACCATGAGCCCTGCCAACCTGATCCGTGTTCCCGCCCTTGACGATAATTATATCTGGATGCTGCACAATCCGTCCAGTAACGCGCTGGCGGTAATCGATCCGGCAGATGCCGCCGCGGTGATGGGGGCACTGGAAGAACATGGGCTTGAGCCCACAGAAATCGTCAACACCCATCATCACGCGGATCACACCGCCGGAAATGGCGAGTTGATGGAGCGGTTCGGGATTCCGCTCATCGCCCCGGCCAGCGAAACCGCCCGCATCGACAATATCACCCAGGCGGTGGCCGATGGTGAGACGATCACCATCGCCGGATACGATGCCCGGGTTTTTGAAACCCCGGGGCATACCACCGGCCATATCGGCTATTTTCTGCCTGACTGTTTCGGTGATCACGGCCTCGGGCTGGTTGGTGACACGCTCTTTGCCCTCGGCTGCGGCCGGGTTTTTGAAGGCAGCATGGATCAGATGTGGCAATCGATGCTCGCTGTCAGGGGGCTGCCTGAAAACACAGTGCTCGCCTGCGGCCATGAATATTCCGCCGCCAATGCGCTTTATGTGGAAAGCCTCGGCTGGCCCCGCGACGGGGTGGCCGAAAGGATTGCCGAAATCCGCAGCCTGCGCGCCGACAACACCCCCACCCTGCCGACACGTCTGTCAACCGAGGCGGCAACGAACCCGTTTCTGAATTGTGATGATCCCGCCCTCGCCGGTGTTTTCGGCCTCAGTGCCGATGATCCCGTGGCCGTGTTCACGGCCCTGCGTCAGGGCAAGGACAATTTCAAGGGCTAGAGATCGGACAGCCGGTAGGCGACACTGCGGCAATTGTCATAGGCTTCGGGTTTCTGTGTCTGGACAGTAAGCCCGATAACATCGCGCATCCCGCGGACAGCATCAAAAAGCCGCCGCGCCAGTGTTTCCTGGAGATCGTAATGCTGGGCGGTGGCAATGGCGACAACCGCATCCCGGACAGAATCATAATCGAGGGTCTGGTCGACAGTATCAGCGGTTGGTTCGGCCGCCGGATCAAGATGAATCTCAATATCGATGAGCACCGTTTGCGGTTTCAGGCGTTCGTGGTCATGCAGGCCGATGGAACACTGAACATTGATTTCACGAAGATAGAGGGTGCGGGAAAGTTCAGATTTCATGGGGGAGTGTCTCTTGCAGATAGGCCACATCACGATGCCAGGGCTGAAGGTGCAGCCCGCCATCGATGACCATGGTATGGCCTGTCATGGAGACAGTGTCCAGTATTGTTTTGACCGCCGTCAGCACATCATCGAGACGGGCCCCCTGGCGCAGTGGATTGCGCTGATGGGCGATGCGGTATTCTTCTTCGGTCTGCTCCCCTGAGCGCAGGATGATCCCCGGGGCAATCGCGTTCACCCGCAGGTAGGGGGCATAGGCCTGGGCCGAAAGGGTTGTCAGGCCGTCAAGGGCGATCTTTGAAAGAGTGTAACTGAAATAATCAGGGTTGAGCCCTGCCAGTTTGGCATCGGTGATATTGATCACCACACCACGGGTATCGGGAAACACCGGCTTGATGCGTTCGGCGAAGGCCCGGATCATGACAGCCGGGGCAGTCATATTGACGTGCATATGGCGGTCGATCAGATCGGCGGTGACGGTTTCCGCCGCATCATATTCGAACAGTGACGCATTGTTGATGAGCGCCATGGTTTCACCTTCGATGGTGATCCCGTCAATCAGCGCCGCCGCCGCATCAGGTGATGACAGATCCGCCTGATGCAACCAGCATCGGCCACCATCGGCGGTGATCTTTGCGGCAATTTCATGGGCGGGGTCGGCTGACTGATTGTAATGCAGGTGAACACCCCAGCCCTGCCGGGCGAGGCCAAGGGCCAGATGCCTGCCGACACGCTGGGCAGCACCGGTGATCAACACCGAACCGGGAGAAGAATTTTTCATCATGCGAGACCGAACCCGTCAAACGGTATCGACTATATAATTCGGCGCGATACCTGTCTCCGCGATCGCATCGGCGGCACTGCCATCACGGAAAAGACCGTGACCGGTGATCAAGACTGTCTGCAGCCCGGCGCCGCTGCCCCCGAGAATATCGGTATGCAGGGTATCGCCGACCATTGCGATGCGATCACTATTCCAATTGGTGCGACCGGTGTTTTGTTCAAGGGCTTTCATGGCCTGATCGAAGATCGGCCGATGCGGTTTGCCGTACCATTCCAGCACGATACGCTCGCCCAGACGGTGACGGGCAAGGCTGGCCCAGAAGCCAGGTTCGTAAGTCAGCCCGTCCGCATGGGGGGCTGCCACATCAGGATTGGCGACCAGAACGGGAATGCCGGTGGCGGCCGCATCCTCAAGGCAGGCCTGCCAGTCTTCATTCCAGCGCGTGGCCCCGAAAAACCCGATCGCATCCACCGCGTGCCAGGCTACCGGATCATCAGGCGTGAGGATCACGGCCTCACCACCAGGCAGGGTTGGCAGGCTGGAAAAACTGTCGATCACGCCAAGACGCCGAAACCCGGTATCGGGATGCTGAAGCCGGGCTTCGAGCGCATCTCTTGAAGAGACCACCTGCTGATTCGTGATGGTAAGCCCGAGATTGCGGTAACGGGCTGCTGTCACTGTGCTTTTCTTGCTGGCACCGTTGGTGACGACAATGATCTCAACCCCGGCAGCAGCGGCGGCGGCCAGCATCAGATCTGCTTCCGGAACCATATCAGCCCCGACATTGAGCACCCCGTAGCCATCAAGGAAGAGGGCATCAAACTGCTCAAGGATATCGCGCAGCCGGGTTGCGTGCCGGCTGACCGCAGGGACAGGCCGGGGCATGATCGGCCGCAGCCATTCATAGACGCCCAGCACCCGGGCGGCATCATGGGTTCTGTCGGGATGGAAAAGATCACGCGTCATGGCAGGGCGAGCGGCTGAAAGGAAAACACCGCCGGTCTATAGCATAATCCCGCCACCGAAGGGAGACGCGATCATTCCCGGTAATCAGAGCCTTCAGCATCGAGGATCGCCTTCATTTCCTGCATATGGCGATCGGCCTGACCGGGATAGCTGTCGATCTCGTCTGCGGTTTTTTCCGCAATCTCATCGGCAATATAGCGCAACGGCTGGCCGGTCTGCAGCGCCCGGATATAGTTTTCCGCCGCACGTTCGAAATAGAACAGCCGGTTGAAGGCATCCGCGGCCGAATGGCCGATCACCAGCACCCCGTGATTGCCCATGATCATCACCTTTTTCTTCGGGTCAGAGAGCATCGCCGCACAGCGCTCACCTTCTTCTTCAAAAGCCAGACCGCCGTAATCTTCATCGATAACGACACGGTCATGGAACATCGCCGTGTTCTGGTCAATCGCCGGAAGCCTGCTGTCGGCCAGCGAGGCCAGGACAGTGGCGTGGATCGAATGGGTGTGCATGACACAGCGCGCGTGCGGGCATTGACGGTGGATCGAGCCATGCAGCCCCCAGGCGGTCGGGTCCGGGGCATCCTCGGCTTCCATGGTGGAGGGATCGTTGGCATCAAGCAGCAGCAGGTCACTGGCGCGCACCCGCGAGAAATGACGCTGATTGGGGTTCATCAGAAACTGGCTGCCATCGTCATTGACCGCCAGGCTGAAATGATTGGCCACGGCTTCATGGAGGTTGTATTTCACTGCCCAGCGAAAGGCACAGGCCAGATCAACACGGTCTTCGTAATGATCGATATTGGTCCGGTCGCGCCGCATTGTGGTTACGCTCATCATCTGCCTCCCTGGCCCGGTTGAAAATCCGTGAGGGCATGGCAGCCCTCGTCAAGCCCAAGTGTGTGATCAATTTACCCGGCTGGCAAGGCCAAATCGCCCCTTTTCCCGGCCCTGCTGACGTTTAGGGGCTTTACAATGCCCAGGGTTCTTATTCAGTATAGAACCTGTCTGTTCTGGACAAATGCCGGTGATTATCTGCCAACACTATGATGAGACATGGGAATTCTTTTGTGATGCGCTATTCTGTCTTTTCCATCATCAATCAGGCTCTGCGCGGCAATACCGGCTGGAAGCCTGTCTGGCGTGAACCCGAACCGAAACCGGCCTACGATATCATTATCGTCGGCGGTGGCGGCCATGGTCTGTCGACAGCCTGGTATCTGGCCTCACGCTACGGGCTGACGAACGTCGCAGTGCTGGAAAAGGGATATCTCGGCTCCGGCAATATCGGCCGCAACACCACCATTATCCGGTCGAATTACCTGCTCGACGGCAATGAGCCTTTCTACGAGATGTCCCTGAAACTCTGGGAAGGGCTTGAGCAGGATGTGAATTACAACGCCATGGTCTCGCAGCGTGGGGTGCTTAATCTTTATCACACCGATGGCCAGCGTGATGCCTATGCCCGCCGCGGCAACGCCATGCGGCTGCACGGTGCCGATGCCGAACTGCTCGATCAGGATGGTGTCCGGGCACTTTACCCGTTCCTCGATTTTGATAACGGCCGCTTTCCCATTCAGGGCGGGCTTCTGCAGAAACGTGGCGGTTCTGTCCGCCATGATGCTGTCGCCTGGGGTTACGCGAGGGGTGCCGACAGCCGTGGTATCGATATCATCCAGCATTGCGAAGTCACCGGCTTTATCATGGAAGGCGGTGTCTGCAAGGGGGTTGAAACCACCCGCGGCAAGATCCGTGCGGGCAAGGTCGGGGTTGCAGCGGCAGGGTCCACGAGCCGCGTCATGCAGGCTGCAGGGATGCGCCTGCCGATCGAAAGCCATGTTCTGCAGGCCTTTGTATCCGAGGGGTTGAAGCCGATCATCCCCGGCGTCATCACTTACGGGGCCGGCCATTTCTATATCAGCCAGTCGGATAAAGGCGGGCTTGTTTTCGGCGGTGATATTGATGGTTACAACAGCTATGCCCAGCGCGGCAACTTGCCGGTTGTCGAGCATGTCTGCGAGGGCGGCATGGCACTGATGCCGGCGATCGGCAAGGCCAAGATGCTGCGCTCATGGGGGGGTGTGATGGATATGTCGATGGATGGCTCACCGATCATTGACCGCACCCCGATCGACGGGCTCTATCTCAATTGCGGCTGGTGTTACGGCGGCTTCAAGGCGACCCCGGCCTCGGGCTACTGCTTTGCCCATCTTCTGGCCACGGGGGAAAGCCATGACAACGCCACCGCCTATAAACTCAATCGATTCCGCAGCGGCGCGGTGATCGATGAAAAGGGGGCTGGTGCTCAGCCCAACCTGCATTAAAGGGGGGCGACGATGATCATCAACCATCCTCTTCTGGGCCCTCGCGATGCTGCCGAGTTTACCGTGATCGGTGATGCGGCGGCGATGCAGCGGCCTGATACATCGACCCCGGGGCAGCCTGATCCGGGGCTGATGGATGCCTTCCATGATTATATGCACCTGCGGGATAACCCCGCCGGGGTGCATCACGAACTCTGGTATCATGAACAGGGCGACCGGTCATGGCTGGTGGTGACACGTGATACTGTCAGCCATGAGGTCATCAGCGTGGCCCTCGCCAGTGCGCTGAAGCGGAGGGACGGATGAACGCCGATTTCCGCATCAAGGGCGGGCTGATTGACCGTAAGACACCGCTTGGTTTCAGTTTCAACGGCCGGACCATGGCTGGCTATGCCGGTGATACAGTGGCCTCCGCCCTGCTCGCCAATGGCGTCCATATGGTGGGCAGAAGCTTCAAGTATCATCGCCCCCGGGGGATTCTCTCCGCCGGTGTTGAAGAACCGAACGCGCTGATCACCCTTGGCCGCGGCGCTGATCAGGACCCGAATATCCGCGCCACGGTCGCTGAACTGCATGACGGGCTGGAAGCTTTCAGCCAGAATCATGTCGGTAGCCTCGGGGCTGATCTGATGGCGATTAACGATCTCGCCTGGCCGTTGCTGGGTGCCGGTTTCTACTACAAGACCTTCATGTGGCCTGCAGCGTTCTGGGAAAAGCTCTACGAGCCGCTGATTCGCCGTGCCGCCGGTCTCGGGGCACTGTCCGGAGAGGATGATCCGTCGCGCTATGACAAAGGCTACCGCCATTGCGATCTGCTGGTGATCGGTAGCGGGGCAGCAGGGCTGATGGCGGCACTTGCCGCAGGCCGGGCCGGGCGCGATGTGATCCTTGCCGAACAGGATTTCATGCTCGGCGGCAGGCTCAATGCCGAGACCGATGTGATCAGTGGCGACCCGGCGACCGTCTGGGCAGCAAAGGTGGTCGCCGAACTGACAGCGATGGATAATGTCCGGCTGATGCCGCGGACAACAGTTTACGGGGCCTATGACCACGGCGTCTACGGTGCGCTGGAACGCATCACCGACCATCTCGCCACCCCGGGGGACAAGCCGCGGCAGGTGCTCTGGCGGATCTATTCGAAGCGTGCCATCCTCGCAGCCGGATCGATCGAACGGCCAATTGCCTTCGGCCACAATGACCGGCCGGGGGTGATGCTCGCCGGGGCAGTCAGGGAATATGCGAACCGCTATGCCGTGGCGGCAGGGCAGGCCGTCACCGTGCTGACCAACAACAATGATGGCTGGCGCACTGCCCATGATCTAGCCGCAGCCGGGGTTGATGTCTCCGCGATCATCGATACCCGTCAAGATGTTGCCCTGAAACCGCCGCAGGGGACCCGCCTGATCAGTGGGGCCGGTGTCACCGACACCCGCGGCCGGGGACGCTTGAAAAAGATCACCCTGACCACGGGTGAGGTGCTGAAGACCGATTGCCTCGCTGTTTCCGGCGGCTGGTCACCGACAGTTCACCTGACCTGCCATCACCGCGGCCGTCCCGTCTGGGATGAGACGATTGCCGGTTTTGTGCCGGCAGGTGATCTGCCCCCGGGGATGATCGTCGTCGGGGCGGCAAATGGCCGGATGGGGCTCAGCGAAGCCCTCGCCGACGGTGTCGAAGCCGCCAGGGCTGTCTGCCGTGATCTCGGCGGCAAGGTGACGACCAAAACGCCTGCTGCCGAAGACTGGCCGTTTGCCATCGAGCCCTGCTGGCATATCCCCTCGGGCAAGACCCGAGCCTGGGTCGATTTCCAGAACGATGTCACCACCAAGGATATCAAGCAGGCGCATCAGGAAGGGTTCCGTTCGGTCGAACACCTGAAACGCTATACAACCATGGGCATGGCGACTGATCAGGGCAAGATCGCCAATATCCCCGGGCTCGCCATGATGGCCGAGATTGCCGGCAAGTCGATGGATGCTGTCGGGACAACGATCTTCCGGCCGCCGTTTACACCGGTCCCGATCGGGGCGTTTGCCGGGCGTGGCCGAGGCCGTCATTTCATGCCGACCCGCAAGACCCCGACCCATGGCTGGGCCGAAGAACAGGGGGCGGTTTTCGTCGAGGCCGGGCTCTGGAAACGGGCACAATGGTATCCGCGCCCGGGGGAAGACCACTGGCGTCAATCGGTTGACCGCGAAGTCATCGCGACACGGTCATCTCTCGGCATCTGCGATGTCTCAACCCTCGGCAAGATTGATATCAAGGGGGCTGATGCCCGCGAATTCGTCAACCGTGTCTACAGCAACGGTTTTGCCAAACTGCCCGTCGGCAAGGTCCGCTATGGGCTGATGCTGCGCGATGACGGTTTCGTCATGGATGACGGCACGACAGCCTGCATGGCCGATGATCATTTCATCATGACCACCACCACCGCCAATGCCGGTCCGGTGTATCGGCATCTTGAATTCTGCCGTCAATGCCTCTGGCCGGACCTCGATGTCGCGTTGATCTCGACCACCGATCAAGTGGCGCAGTTTGCCCTTGCCGGGCCCAATTCGAGACGGCTTCTGGAAAAGATTGTCGACCCCGGGGTTGATCTCTCGAATGAGGCTTTCCCGTTCATGGCGGCGGCCGAAATACCGATCTGCGGCGGCATCATGGCACGGCTGTTCCGGATATCGTTTTCCGGTGAGCTGGCCTATGAAATTGCGGTTCCGGCACGCTATGGGGATGCGCTTGTTCGCGTCCTGATGGAGGCCGGGGCCGAGTTCGACATCACCCCCTACGGCACCGAAGCGCTCAACGTCATGCGGATCGAAAAGGGCCATCCCACCGCCAACGAATTAAACGGCCAGACCTCGGCGCATCATCTCGGGATGGAAAAACTGCTGTCGCCGTCAAAGGATTTCATCGGCCGTGTCATGGCCTGGCGTGAAGAACTGATCCGCCCTGATGGCATCCGTCTGGTGGGGTTCAAGCCGCGTGACCCGCAAGCGATGCTCACCGCCGGGGCACATTTCCTTGACCGGGGGGCACCCGCCCGGGCCAGCCACGATCTCGGCTGGATGTCATCGGTGGCCTATTCGCCGATGCTGGGAACATCGATCGGCCTCGGGTTCATCCGCGAAGGCCATGACCGCATGGGCGATAGTGTCCGCGCCGTGGATTTCGTCCGCGGCAAGGATATCGAGGTGGAGATCACCAGCCCCCATTTCGTTGATCCGCAAGGGAGACGGCTGCATGACTGAGTACCGTCTGAAGGAAAAAGCCGCCATCGGGGCAGCAACCGCGAAAGCCGACGGGGCCACACTCCTGGAGGAAACCGGCATCGCGCTTGTCGCCATGACAACCCGCAACGGCAAGTCCCGGGCCATGACCACCGCGTTCAAAAAGCGTTTCGGCTGCCCGCCACCAGGGCCAACCGATGCCATCACCGCCGATGCCGTGACGGTCATGGCCTCGGCGCTTGATCAGGTGTTTGTTGCGGCAGCGATGCCGCCTGCCAGCCTTCTCGATGATCTGACAGCAGCGTTCGGCAAAACCGCCACCCTGACCGATCAATCCGATGGTTGGGCCCGGCTGGTGCTGACAGGACCGCGGGCCCCGGAAACGCTGGAACGGCTGTCGATGGTGGATCTGTCTCCATCCGGGTTTGACACAGGCCAGGTGGCACGGACGGTGTTTGAGCATCTCAACGTCATTGTCATGCGGGACAAACCGAAGCGGGGGGAGACATACCGATACGTGATCCTGACCCCGCGGTCTTCAGCAGAAGACCTGCACCACGCCCTGCTGGAATCACCGCCGTTCCGCGGCTGATCAGGAGGAGAGTGCTGCCTCGATGGCGGCCCGGACCTTGCTGCTGTTGGGGTTTGTTGTCGAGGCGTACCAGTTGATCAACTGGCCATCCCGGCCCACCAGATATTTGTGGAAATTCCAGCGTGGCCGCGCCATGTAGCCAAGTTCTTCGGCTGCCCAGGCATAAAACGGATGGGCGTCATTGCCCTTGACGACAGTCTTGTCAGCCAGCGGAAAGGTGATGTTGAAATTCACCTCGCAAAAGGATTTGATCTCTTCGGCTGTGTCGAGTTCCTGTCGCCCGAAATCATTGCTCGGCACCCCCAGCACCACCAGCCCCTGATCACGATAGGCCTCATAAACTGCCTGCAGATCATCATATTGAGGCGTGAACCCGCAGCGCGAGGCCGTATTGACCACCAGCACAACCTTGCCGCGGTACTGATCAAGCGGCAGTGGCTCCCCGGTGATTGCGGTGAAGGAAAAATCATGGGCGGTTTCAGCCATGGCAGGCTTGAGCGAGGAAGACATGGCTATTCCCAGAAGAATGAAAGACAGAAGAACACGGATCATGATGCTGATATAGGCATCTGCACCCTGTCTTCAAGATCAAGCATCCCCTGCCAGCCCAGCACCGCTGCTGCCTCGGCCAGAGACGCGGTCACAGTGTGGCCAAGGGCAAGCAGATCAGGCCCCGGGGGAAGAATATCAACCACCTGGATCACCCGCACCCCGGCGGCATGGGCAGCCCGCACCCCATTGGCCGAATCTTCAAAGGCGAGGCAATCGCGGGCATCCTTGCCAAGAGCCGCAGCCCCCTTCAGATAGATATCAGGGGCCGGTTTGCCGGAGGTGACCTGATCACCGCCGATCACTGTATTAAGATACACGTCCAGCCCGGTGCGCTGCATCAGCATTTCCGCCTTGGCGGTGCGGGTGGATGTCACCAGCGCGATGGGCACGCCCTTTGATGCCACCCAGGCCAGCATTTGCCGCGCCCCAGGTTTTACTGGGATCCCAGCCTCAAGCATGGCCATGAATTCAGCCTTCCACTGGTCATCAAAATCGAGCGGATCGATCCCCTGCGGCAGCGATGATGCAAAAACCCGGCGGTGGCTTTCGCGATTGAGCCCGATCAGCTGGTTGAAGATCGACCCGTCATCGCTGAACCCATGGCGTTCGGCTACGATGTTGAATGTCTCAAAAGACAGTTTTTCCGTATCGAGGAGCAGCCCGTCCATATCGGTGAGCACCGCTGCGGGCAGAAAGGGCTTATCGGGAGAAGATGTCATCATAACTTGCAAGGATCCGTGGCAGACGGCAAAATCATAGTCGAGATGATGCGATAATGCACCATCAACCGTTGCTGCGGAGGCGTGAACATATGCCGGATACCCTGCTCACCCCCGAGGCCATCCGCTATCTGGTGGTGCATTGTTCCGATACCCCCGATGATGAGATGCTCACCGCCGGGGATATCCACGCGATGCATCTCGGCTTCGGCTGGGACGGGATCGGCTATCACGCTGTCATCACCCGCGACGGGGTGATCGAACGGGGACGTCCGGAATACTGGGTCGGTGCCCATGTCTATGGCCACAATACTGAAAGCCTTGGTGTCTGTTTGATCGGCCGCCATGATTTCACCCCGGCGCAGATGGATGCGCTGCTGGTGATCATGCACGACTGGAAGAACCGCTATCCCCGGGCGGAAATTTGCGGCCATTGCGATTTCGACAACACCGAAAAAACCTGCCCGAATTTCGATGCCCGTGACTGGGCCCGGCAAAAGGGACTGGCGTGATGATGCGGTTGATCAGGCCTTCCGCACCGCTGCATCTGGAACCCGACAGCCGCAGCAACCGCGAAACCGATATCCTGTTCGGGGAGGCGGTGACAATCCATGAGACTGCCGCAGGCTTCTCACAGGTCACCCTTAAGACAGACGGCTATCCGGGCTGGGTGGAAACAGCCGCCCTCGGCGAGGCACCGGCCCCCGATCATGTTGTCTGCACCCCCCGGGCATTGATGACAGCCAGCCCCGATATCAAGAGCAGCAGCACAGGCTGGTTGCCGATGGCGGCGCAGGTCAGCGCCAGCCCCGCTGCCCCCGAGGTGATGGCGATCCACGGCCATGACGGGGTCATCGGTCATATCCCGGCGCATCACCTTATGCCGCTTGAAGCCACGGTTGCTGATTGGGTGGCCGTTGCCGAGAGCCTCATCGGAACACCCTATCGCTGGGGCGGCCGTGATGGCATCGGCCTTGATTGTTCCGCCCTTGTCCAGCTGGCCCTTTCATTTGCCGGGATCAGGGCGAAGCGCAACAGCAGCGATCAGGAAAAGACCCTGGGTCACACTATTGATCCTGCGGCAGGGCTTGAGCGTGGCGATCTGGTGTTCTGGAAGGGCCATGTGGGGATCATGGCAAACCCTGAAACCCTGCTCCACGCCAATATGCACCACGCGATGACTGCCAGCGAACCACTGGCGGAAGCGATCACCCGGCTTGAGGGTCTCGGCCTGCCGGTGACACGCTTTGCCCGGCTGTGATTCTCGGGGCAATCAACAGCAAGAGGACAAGCGACGGGGTCACCATCAGCGCGGTGATGATAAAGAACAGCCCCCAATCACCGCCGAGCCAATCAACCAGCATCCCTGATGAAGCCGCCAGCAAGGTTCGACCGGCTGTGCCGATCGAGGCCAGCAGCGCGTATTGGGTTGCCGTGTAGCGGCGATCGACCATCAGCGAGATGAAGGTCACAAAGGCGACAGTTGCAAAGGCTGCGGCCAGATCATCCAGCACCACCGCCACCGCGAAAAGCCATGCCGACTTGCCGACCCAGGCCAGCACGCTGAACAGCACATTTGTTGCTGCCATCGCGATCCCGGCAAGAAACAGCGTCCGGACTGTCCCGGAGCGCATGGCAAACCAGCCGCCGACCAGGGTGAAGACAACCGTTGTAATCCAGCCCAGCCCTTTCGAGAACAACCCGATATCCGATTTTGAAAAGCCGATCTCACGGTAGAAGATGATCGACATCTTGCCCATAAAGGCTTCACCGATCTTGAACAGAAAGATGAACCCGAGCAACGCCAGCGCCACACTGACACCGTTATTACGGAAGAAGGAGAGCAGCGGCCCGACCAGCGTATCCTTGAGCCAGTCAGCAATCCGGCTGGCCTTCTCGGCACTGGCCGCGGCAGGTTTTGCCGGGGCAGCGTTCTTTTCCGGGATAAACATGAGCGCGATATTCATCGCCACCATCATCAGCATGACCACCAGAAAGGTCATCGGCCAGTAATCCGTGATCCCCTGATTTTCAAAGAGATCAGCGACGGTCAGGGTCACCAGCCCGCCGAGTTTGAAGCCGCTCCACCAGCCGATCACTGCCATGGCGGCCCCGGCGGCCATGACCTCGCGTTCGGCCTGATCAACCTGTTCGATCCGGAATGCATCAATAGTGATATCCTGTGAGGCTGAAGCGATCGCAATAATCAGGCCGAGCCCCACCACCATCACCAGTTGCGCCGAGGGATCAAGCATGGTCCAGCCCGCAAGACAGACCATGATCACAGCCTGGAACGTCAGGATCCAGGCCTTGCGCGGACCCACCCGGTCGGCCAGAAACGGCACCCTGATCTTGTCAATCAGCGGGGCCCAGAGAAAATTGACAGCATAGACACTGAAGATCAGCCCGGCGAAACCCACCGCGCTGCGACTGAGCCCGTCTTCCTTAAGCCAGAGCGAGAGCGCCGAGCCGATCAGCACCCAGGGAAAGCCGCTGATCGCCCCAATGAGGAAAATCCGCAGCATGCGAATATCATTGTATCCGGAAAGAAAAGACTTTACTGGCATCACGCTCACCCCCCACACTCAATCCGATGATTATGCCGAACATTCATGGGGCAGATCAACTGTCTTGTCGGGAGCCGCGAGGGCCATGGACCTGACCGTATACGAACAGCAGGGCCGCTATGTGGTCGCGGCCGGGGACAAGGTTGTCGCTGCGGTTATCGGCCGGTCCGGGCTGATCGATGCCGACCGCAAACGTGAAGGGGACGGGGCCACCCCGCGGGGGAGCTGGCTGATGCGGGAAGTATTGTTCCGGCCAGACCGGATCAGCCTGCCCGAGAACAGATTGCCCGAAACCAGACTGATGGCGACCCCACTCTCAGCTGATGACGGCTGGTGCGATGACCCGGCCTCGGCATCCTATAACCGTAAGATCAAGCTGCCCTTTGACGCCTCGCATGAGAAGCTTTGGCGGGATGATCACGCCTATGATGTGATCATCCCCCTCGGCTATAACGACGCGCCTGTTGCTGCCGGCAGAGGCAGTGCCATTTTCTTTCATTGCCGTGAAGACGGACGCGATTATACCGAAGGCTGTGTCGCGATCAGCCGTACCGCCATGCAGAACCTGCTGCCGCATCTCACCCCGCAGAGCCGGATGATCATTGATCCTTGAGCAGGGCGTCGATCTTCTGCTGTCGGCGGCGGAGCTTTTCATTGGTCGCCTGCATCCCGACCATGAGCCCGTTCCTGACCTTGCCCATCCGCACCATGACCAGGGTGGAGATGATGTTGAGGCATATCTTCTGGGCGGTGCCAGCCTTCATCCGGGTTGAGCCGGCGACGCTTTCACTGCCGGTGATGAGGGTGATCCCGCAATCCGCCGCAGCCACCAGCGGGGCATCACTGTTATTGGCGATCCCGACGGTGAGTGCCCCGGCCGTCTTTGCTGCTGTCACCGCCGCGCAGGTATAGGGGGTTGAGCCGCTGGCGGCGATCCCGATCACCACATCATGCTGGCCGATCCCGGCATCGGTGACAGCCGCCATCGCTGCCTCAGTGTTGTCTTCCGCACCTTCGATCGATTGTGTCAACGCCGCCGTGCCGCCAGCGATCAGGTAGCCTGTCCGCTGCTGCGGCCAGCCGAAAGTCGGTGTCAGCTCGACACCATCCTGCACACCGATGCGGGCCGATGTCCCCGCCCCGGCATAGAAAAGCCGGCTTTCGGGGCTGGCCTTAAGGCGGGCGAACACTGCTGCCGCGGCTGCCTCAATCGCCGCCGCTGCCGCAGCAACAGCCCGGGCGGCCGTGATCTGGTCCGCCGCCATGGTATCCACCGCTGCAGCATCATCGAGGGTATCCAGCCAACGCGATTGGTGCGGGATCGATTCGGTGCTAGTCTCATCATGCATCATGGATTGACGATACACCGCAACACCGCCCTTGAGAAGACTGCCATGGCCTCGCCTGTACTCACCCCGATCCTCGGCCTGATGGCCGGTACCAGTGTCGATGGCATTGATGCCAGTATTATCCTGACCGATGGAGAGCAGTGCACCTGCCCGGGGCTCAACCACCAGCATCCCTATCGTGACGAGACCCGGGCGGCGATCTTCGCCGCCATGCAGGCTCCCCATGAAGATCATACAGCCCTCGGCCTGATGATCGCCGATGATCATGCCATGGCCGCGAAAGCCCTGATCAGAAAAGCCGGTATCAGCCCCCGGCTGATCGGTTTTCACGGCCAGACGATCCACCATGATCCGGATGCCGGAGAGACCGTGCAGATCGGCAACAGCCATCATCTGGCAGCCCAGCTCGGGCTCCCCGTCGCCTGTGATTTCCGCCGTGCCGATATGGCGGCAGGCGGTCAGGGAGCGCCGCTCGCCCCGCTTTATCATCAGGCGGTGATCACCGCCCTTGGCCTGCCCCTGACGGCGGCAGTCGTCAATATCGGCGGCATCAGCAATATCAGCATCTGGGACGGAGAGACTCTCTGCGGTTTCGATACCGGGCCGGGCAACGGGCTGATGGATCAACTCGCCCGCGATGTGCTCGGCAGGCAATGTGATGAGGATGGCCGCCTTGCCGCTGCTGGCCAGCCAGACCTCGGCTGGGTCGAGGCGGTACTGAACCTGCCCTATTTCAGCAACCCTGCCCCGAAATCGCTCGACCGGCAGGATCTCTTCGACTGGTGTGCAGCGATCACCCCGCCACAGGACCCGGCTGACCGCATGGCGAGTTTCCTTTCCCTGACCGCATCCAGCATCCTGAGAGCCACCGAAGGGTGCAGCCACGTGCTGGTGACCGGCGGCGGGGCCCGCAATCCGGTGTTGATGCAAGCCATCCGCGAGGGGGCTGGCTGCCCGGTGACGCGGCTTGATGACCACGGCCGCGATGGTGATTTTCTCGAAGCCGAACTGATGGCCTATCTGGCGGTACGGGTTGAACGGGGGCTGGCCCTGACCTTGCCCACCACAACAGGGGTCACCGCCCCGACCCCGGGCGGCAGAATCATCACCCCCTAGATGAGGGCATTGGAGCCGCGGATATAGAACGGCCGCAGCGGCGGCGATGGCGGCAACAGTGACCTTATCTCAGCAAACGGAAACCGGTTTTCGACCCGCCAGGCTTCGGCACGGTGATCATCAGGAGCGTTGCACTGGGCCGCCCGATAGCGGTTCATGATCGCCGCCGCCCGGGCGAAACGGTGCGGCTCCTGGCTTTCATGGGCCATGATGGCGTCGTGCTTTTCTGCAGCATGGGCGGTGATATCGACATAAAACTGTGGCTCAAACCCCACCCCCATCAAGGTATCGGCAAGCAGGATCGGGCACCGGAATGAGGCAATATCCGCCACCAGACGCGACAATGCCCGGTGATCAGGATGGTAATCTTCCGGGCCATGGGTGAGGATCAAATCCGGGTCGGTCTCGGCGACAGCATCACGCAGCCTTGCGGCAGCATCAGCGGCTTCCGCCAGCTGCCCGTCCGGCAGATCGAGCATGATCGGCTCGCCCAGCCGTGCCAGCCCGTTTTCAGTTTCGATACGGCGCCTTTCGGCAAGCGCCGGGCCCGGCTCATCACCCCCGGCCGCACCATCGGTGGCGACGACAAGGCTTATGATGTCACCACGGTCACGGCAGGCGGCAAGCGTGCCATAGAAGAATATCTCGATATCATCGGGATGCGCCCCGATGGCGGTGATGTTCAGCATCTTCACCATCTCCCAGAAATGCTGCTAGGATAAGACTAGCGAAAAGGATACCCATGACCAAGCCTCTATCGTCATTACGCCGCGGCTATATCGAAGGCTATTACGGCCGGCTGCTGGATTGGCCAGGGCGGCACGCACTGCTCGATGTGCTCGAACAGCACGCCATGAACGGCTATTTCTATGCCCCCAAGGAAGACCCGGCACACCGTTTTCGGTGGCGGCAGGACTGGGATCAGGAATGGTGGCAGGGTTTCCGTGATTTCACCGCTGCCGCCCGTCACAAAGGGATCACGGTCATCGGCGGCATTGCCCCGGGGCTTGATTTTGATTTCGCCAGCCTCGCCAGCGGCGCCGGTGATGCTGCGATCCTGATCGCCAAGGCCGAGCGGCTGATTGATAACGGCGCCAGGGAGATCAGCCTGCTGATGGATGATCTGGATCCGGGTTTTCACGGCCGTGACGGCGGCTATGCCTCCGAAGGGCTGGCCCATGCCGATCTGGCCAATCATCTTGCTGACCGGATCAGCGTGCCGCTGTCGGTGACACCGCGAATCTATGCTGATGATATCGATGATCCCGGTGAGGCCTATCTCAGCGATTTCTGTGCCCGTCTCGACCCGGGGCTGATGGTCTGGACCTGCGGCAGCCATATTGTTGCACCAGCGATTGACCTTACCGCCACAAGGCTGGCCCGCCAGGGTGTGGCCCCGGAAAGAATGCTCATCTGGGATAATCTCTACGCCCATGATTACTGCCCGAGGCGGCTTTTTCTCGGCCCTTGGCGAGGCCGTACCAAAGCCGGGCATATCTTTCTGAACCCCACGGGAATGCCTTTGACCGATGCCCTGTTGCTCGCCCTGATGGCTGCTGGAGATGACGAAGACGCCTGGCAGAAAAGCCTCCGGGCCCATGATGTCCCGGAAGCATTTTTCACCGTGGCGGCATTTTTTGATCGCCCTCCCGACCCGGCAGCACCACTGCCGGATGATCTTTTTGATCCCGCCCGGGCAGGAGACTGGCTCGACAGTCTCGACACCCTCCTGTGGCGGTGGAAATCCCCCCTCCAGCGCGAATGGTATCCGTTCCTGATGGGCCTGCGGGGTGATCTTCTCTATCGGACGGGTGCGATGGACAGCCTGCGCCGTCACAAGGTCTTCCCGCCCCTGATCACCCCCGGCGACTGAACCAGAAAAGGACAACCCCATGCAGCAGATATTTGACGGTCATAATGATGTTCTGCTCCGGCTCTGGCTGGCGGGGGATGTGGAGGGCCAAAGCTTCTTCAGCGGCAATCCCGACACCCATATCGATTGGCCGCGGGCCCGCAAAGGCGGTCTTGCTGGCGGGTTTTTTGCGATCTTCACCCCGCCCCCTGGCAAGGCCCTGCTCAGCACGGCCGGGGTCGACCTGGCCCATGCCGCCAGGGCCACTGCTGCGATGATCTCAATTTTTGATCATCTCTGTGACCATCATCCCGAGCGGTTCCGCCGCTGCCTCAATGCCGCTGAGGCTGAGGCTGCCATGGCCGACGGGGTGATGGCGGCCATTCTCCATATCGAGGGGGCAGAGGCAATCGATGCGTCGCTCGACAATCTTGAGGGGCTTTATCAGCAGGGGCTGCGCTCGCTGGGGCCGGTCTGGTCACGCTCGAATGTTTTTGGCCATGGCGTGCCGTTCGATTTCCCCGGCAGCCCCGACCAGCTCCCCGGGCTCACCGATGCCGGCAAGGCGCTTGTCCGGGCCTGTGATGAAATGGGGATCATGCTGGATTGCTCGCATCTCAACGAAGCCGGGTTTCGGGATATCGCGGCAATCAGCACACGGCCGCTGGTGGCTACCCATTCGAACAGCCATATGCTCTGCCCCTCGCCGCGCAACCTCACCGATGCGCAACTGGCGATGATCGCCGAAAGCGGCGGCATGGTGGGGATCAATTTTGCATCCGGCTTTCTGCGTGATGATGGCCGCAAGACCGCCGATACCACGCTTGATATCATGCTGGCCCATCTTGACCATCTTATCAGCCACCTTGGTGAGGGGCATATCGGGCTCGGCTCTGATTTTGACGGGGCGATCATCCCGTCGGCGATCGGTGATTGCGCCGGGCTGCCGCGGCTGGTTCAGGCGATGCGCGATCACGGTTTCGGGGATGATCTGATCGACCGGATCTGCCGCCGCAACTGGCTTGATCAGATCAAGGTGCAGATCGGCTGAACACCTGAACTGCTTGCAGATTTCTTCTGCACTGGTCAGGCAAGGCTGCAATCGTTAAGATAATCTGGCTTTCATTGAGGTCATATGATGCGCGTTCTGGTTACCGGCGGAGCAGGCTATATCGGCTCCCACACCATGCTTGATCTTCTGGCGGCGGAACACACGCCTCTGGTGGTTGATAATTTCAGCAATGCCTCGCCGGTGGCGCTGGAGAGGGTCGCCCGGCTTTCCAACAGGCCGTTTGATCATGCCGAGGCGTGCCTCACCGACAGGGCCAGCCTGACCCGGATTGTCAGCGAATTCCGTCCTGATGCTGTTATCCATTTCGCCGGGCTGAAAGCGGTGGGGGAAAGCGAAAGCCAGCCTCTTTCCTATTACGAACAGAATGTCTGCGGCACGATCAACCTGCTCAAGGCCATGGATCAGGCAGGCTGCAAGCAGATCGTTTTTTCTTCTTCGGCAACAGTCTATGGCACCCCCCATTACCTGCCTTTTGACGAGGACCACCCCCTTGCCCCGGTCAACCCCTATGGTCGGACCAAATATTTCATCGAAGAGATCATCCGTGATTGGGCAGCGACGGATACGGCCAAATCAGCCATGCTGCTGCGATATTTCAATCCAGTGGGGGCGCATAGCTCCGGTGAGATCGGTGAAGACCCGCAAGGCATCCCGAACAATCTTGTCCCTTTCATTGCCCAGGTGGCGGTGGGGCGGCGGCCGCAACTGATGATCTTTGGCGATGACTACGACACCCCGGATGGCACCGGCATTCGCGATTACATCCATGTTAGCGACCTGGCCGCAGGCCATGTTGCCGCCCTCGATTGCCTGAGCCGCCAGACCGGGGTTGAAACCGTTAATCTGGGCACCGGCAAGGGGCATTCGGTCCGCGACGTGCTGGCTGCCTTCGAGAAGGCCGCCGGCAAGGCGATCCCCCATACTGTCGCGCCAAGACGTCCCGGTGATATTGCCGCTTCCTATGCGGCAACGGACAAGGCCCGTTCCCTGCTCGGCTGGTCAGCAAGCCGTGATCTGGACGCCATGTGCGCCGATGTCTGGCGCTGGCAATCCCGCAACCCGCATGGCTATGACGGAGAAGACGGATCATGACTATCATGCACACAGAACCGCTCACCGGCCCGGCTGTCTGGAAGGGTGCGGATGTTGAACATGACCGTTCCTGGGTGCATCACCTCAGCGAGGCCGAGATCAGCGGTCTTGATACGATGCTGGCAAGCCTCACGGCGAAAGGGCTTGCCTTTCCTGATTTCAGCGGCCGTGATTTCAGCATCGGCCCCCTTGGCCCGGTACTTGACCGGATCGCTGTTGAACTGGAAGACGGCCGCGGCTTTGCCCTGTTGCGCGGGCTGCCGGTCGAGCGCCTGAGCGAGGTGGAGATCAACACCATCTATTATGCCATCGGGCTTCATCTCGGGGTGCCCGTCAGCCAGAATCCGAAAGGTGATTTGCTCGGCAAGGTGATGAATGTCGGGGATCTGTCACGCAAAGACACACGGGTTTATGAGACAAACCTCTATCTGCCCTATCACACGGACCCGTCAGATGTTGTCGGGCTTCTCTGTGTCCGCAAGGCCAAACAGGGCGGCATGAGCAGCCTTGTCAGCGCGGCGGCGATCTATAATGCGATCCTCGAGCAGCGGCCAGAATTGCTGGGGCTTTATTACCGGCCGTTTTCCTATGCCCATCTGGGGGAGGCCAAGGCCTCGCCGATCTTCAGTTTCCATGAGGGCAAACTCAGCTGCCGCTATTTGCGTCAGTATATTGAACTGGGCAGCACGATGATGGAAACGCCGCTTTCCCGGGTTGAGATCGAGGCGCTCGATGTTTTCGATTCGATCATGATGGACCCGGCCATGCGGATCGATATGATGATGGAACCGGGTGATATCCAGCTGGCCAACAATTACGCTGTCCTGCATTCGCGTACAGCCTTTGAGGATTACGAAGAGGAAGAACGGCGACGGAAGAAACTGAGGCTCTGGCTGAAAATGGCCAATGCCCGCAGCCTTGCCCCCGATTTCCCGGGGCGGAACGGCTTTTCCTGATTTTGGGGAATTCCCGCGGGGCGGTGAATATGGCGGAGAGGGAGGGATTCGAACCCTCGATGGGCTTGCACCCATACCGGTTTTCGAGACCGGCGCATTCAACCACTCTGCCACTCTCCAGCGGCGTTTGCGGGCATATTGCCTAAAACGCCCCATCCTTACCCTGTTGATCCCATTCTGGCAAGGCCCACCACAGGCAACATCATGAAATCTCCCCTGGTTTTATGGCCGCCAGCATGACAGAATGCTTGACAGCGCGAGGCAACTGGCTATATTGGCGCAAGTTTCGGCGAAAGGGTGTTCCTTTCGCTTGTTTTTGTTGAATTCCGTCCGGAACCTTTTTCCGGAACATCGGGCAAGGCCATTAACCTAGGTTAATTAATGCCACGCCCCCTGGATGACTGAGGATGAACGCCATGTACGCTGTGGTGAAAACAGGTGGCAAGCAATACCGCGTTGCCAAGGACGAAAAGATTATCGTTGATCGCATCGATAGTGAAGCCGGTGAGAACATCGTGCTCGATCAGGTGCTGATGATGGGGGATGGCGAAAAGGTCACCGTTGGTGCCCCAACCGTCGCTGGTGCCGCTGTTGGCGCCACCGTGGTGCGCCATACCCGTGGGCCAAAGATCATGGTTTTCCGCCGCAAGCGTCGTAAGAACTTCCGTCGGATCCAGGGTCATCGTCAAGACCTGACCATGATCCAGATTACCGACATCGCAGCCGACGGCAAGGTTAAGCCTGCCGCCAAGAAAGCTGCCGCGAAAAAAGCAGACACGGATGCCAAGCCCGCTGCAAAGAAAGCCGCTCCAAAGGCTGCCGCTAAAAAGCCTGCGGCCAAGAAAGCAGCAGCGAAAAAGGCAACCAAAGCCAAAAGCGAATAATCGTTTTAAGGAGATAGCGATATGGCAACGAAAAAAGCCGGTGGTAGTTCACGTAACGGACGCGACTCAGCTGGTCGCCGTCTCGGCGTGAAGAAGTTTGGCGGCGAGAGCGTCGTTCCAGGCAACATCATCATCCGCCAGCGCGGCCCCAAGTTCCATCCCGGCACCAATGTCGGCATGGGTAAGGATCACACTCTGTTTGCCCTGACCGATGGCAAAGTGGCGTTCACCCGCAAATCCGGTGGCCGCACATTCGCCAATGTCGTCCCGGAAACAGAGGCCGCTGAATAAACCCGGCCATTGATCGCCGGGCCTTCAGCAGGCCGGAAGAAGCGCATCCGAAAGGTTGCGCTTTTTTGTTGAAACAACGCAGTTTAAGGGCAGAACATGAAGTTCCTTGATCAGGCAAAAGTCTTTATCCAGAGCGGAAATGGTGGCCCTGGCTGCGTTAGTTTCCGGCGTGAAGCTCATGTGCCAAGGGGTGGCCCTGATGGCGGCGATGGCGGCCGTGGCGGCAGCATTATTGTGCGCTGCGCCCCCGGGCTCAATACGTTGATCGATTACCGCTACC
>JBMHCY010000039.1:0-35165 GCA_049889655.1 Puniceispirillales bacterium (SeqCode) | reverse complement strand
CTAACGCTGCGTTCCCTCCCAATCGGGATGCGTGAAGGGTTCGGCGTTGTCGCGCGGCAGCGGCTCCCGCCCGAGGATATGGTCCGCCGCCTTTTCCCCCGTCATGATCGACGGCGCGTTCAGGTTGCCGTTGGTGATGCGCGGAAAGATCGAACTGTCCGCCACCCGCAGGCCTTCCACCCCGATCACCCGGCATTCCGGGTCCACCACCGCCAGCGGGTCATCCGCCGCCCCCATCTTCATCGTCCCGCACGGGTGATAGGCGCTTTCGGCATGGTCACGGATAAAGGAATCGATCTCAGCATCGGATTGCATCGCCTCGCCGGGCTGAATTTCATGGCCGCGATACGGGTCCATCGCCGGCTGCGCCAGAATCTCGCGGCTGAGCCGGATACAGCGGCGGAATTCCACCCAATCCTGGTCTTCGCTCATGTAATTGAACCTGATCTCAGGCGCGGCCTCCGGGGCGGCGGAGGTGATCCGCACCCAGCCCCGCGAGGCTGACCGCATCGGCCCCACATGCAGCTGAAAGCCGTGGCCTTCCGCCGGGGCCGTGCCATCATAGCGGATCGCCACCGGCAGAAAATGAAACTGAATATCGGGATACGCCACCCCTGCCGCCGACCGGATAAAGCCGAGGGTTTCAAAATGATTGGTCGCCCCGGGGCCGGATTTGAACAGCAGCCATTCGAGCCCGATCCGCGCCTTCGAAAACAGGTTCATGTATTTATAGAGCGTGATCGGCTGCAGGCAGGCCACCTGAAAATAGACCTCGAGATGATCCTGCAGGTTCTCACCAACCCCCTCGCGCACCGCCACCGGCGTGATCCCGTGCTGGCGCAGCAGCCCTTCCGGGCCGATCCCCGAGCGTTGCAGAATCTGCGGGGAATTGATCGCCCCGGCGGCGCAGATCACCTCGCGGTTGGCGCGGGCCTCCACCACCTGGCCGCGATGCTCATAGCGCACCCCCACCGCCCGGCGGCCTTCAAACAGGATGCGGTCAACCCGGGCGCGGGTGACAAGGCTCACATTGCCGCGCCGCAGGGCCGGTCTCAGATAGGCGTTTGCCGCCGACCACCGCCGGCCTTTCCAGACGGTCATATCCGCCGCCCCGAAGCCTTCCTGACGATGGCCGTTGTAATCCACCGTCGCGTGATAGCCGGCCTCGCTGGCGGCCTCGACAAACGCTGTATGGAGCGGGTTGTCACGCTTGCCGCGGGTGACGTGCAGCGGGCCATCGGTGCCGCGATAGCCTTCCTCGCCGCCATGGCTCGTTTCCATGCGCCGGAAATAGGGCAGCACATCGGCATAGCCCCAGCCGCGGGCACCGCTTTCTTCCCAATGGGCGTAATCACCGGCCTGGCCGCGCACAAAGATCATCCCGTTGATCGAGGATGAACCGCCGATCACCTTGCCGCGGGGGCAGACAAGCCGCCGCCCGCCAAGGCTTTCTTCCGGTTCCGCCAGATAGCCCCAGTCATAGGTCTTCATGTTCATCGGATAGGAAAGCGCCGCCGGCATCTGGATAAAAGGCCCGGCATCACTGCCGCCAAATTCCAGCACCAGGACGCGGTTGCGACCATCTTCCGAAAGCCGATAGGCGAGCGCCGAGCCTGCCGACCCGGACCCGATAATGATGAAATCCCAGTTGCCCTGCATGATCTAGCGCAACCTGCTGGCGTGCCAGTGGATATGATCCGCCATGAAACTGGAAACGAACCAGTAGGAATGGTCATAGCCTTCCTGCAGCCGCAGCCGCAATTCCACCCCGGCATCTTCCGCCGCGGCAGCCAGCAAATCGGGCCGCAGGTGTTCATCGAGAAACGGGTCCGCCGCCCCCTGATCCACCAGAATATCACCCTGCCAGCCATGGGCGCGCATCACCGCCGCCGCATCATAAAGGCTGTGGCTTGCCGGATCACTGCCGCGATAGGCCTCGAGCGCGATCTTCCCCCAGGGCAGTGCCGAGAGGGCCGATATCGGGGCAAAGGCCGACAGGGACCGGAACTTGCCCGGGTTCTTCATGGCGAGGGTCAGGGCCCCGTGGCCGCCCATCGAATGGCCGGTGATCCCGAGCCGCCCCCAATCCACATCGGCGTGTTGCGCCACCAGCCCGGGCAGCTCATCGGTGATATAGGCATCCATCGCATAATGCGGGGCCCAGGGGGTATCGGTGGCGGTCATGTAATAGCCGGCACCCTGCCCCAGCGAAAACGCCTCATCATCGGCAACACCCTCACCCCGGGGCGAGGTATCGGGGAAGACAAGCACCATCCCCGCCTTGGCGGCATGGGCCTGGGCGCCTGCCTTGGTGGCGGCGTTTTCCCAGGTGCAGGTCAGCCCGGACAGATAGAAAAGGCACGGAAACGGGCCTTCCCCCGGCGGCACGAAAAGCGCGAATTCCATCGGGCAGTGGCAGGTTTCACTGTCATGGCGGACAACCAGATGATGGCCGCCATGAAGTGCGGTTTCGGCGATAATTTCCATGGGATGATGGTCTTTCTCTTGGTCATTTCCCTTTGATGAGCCTATCAACTCGCCCGCCTTGCCTCAAGCAGGAATGGCAGCCGTCATCACGGAAATGTGATTTGGTGAAGCCGCGAGCACCCCCCACACTCGTGAAGAAAAAATGAATAGATGGAGGGGAACCATGCCTAACAGTGTTATGAAAATGCTGGCCGTGACTGTGCTGACCTTGATGATAGGGGGGGCTGATGCCCGGCGCATCAGCCATCGCCAGTGCAGAAGAAAGCATCTATCCCGGCAAAGACCGCCTGCTTGTCGGCCGGAACGTTACGGCTTTGGCCCATAATTTCAGTTGGATCCGAGGCTGCCGCCATGATTTTGATTATAACGGCTATCTGGACACGCTCAAAAAACACTCAGAAGCTGACTGGCGTTACTTCAAAAGAAAGATGATAGGGAGCTATGATGGCTCCGCCGGATGCCGAGCCAAAACCATCAACAATACTGTGGAATGGCTTGAAAAATACTTGGCGTGGATTGTCTATCTTGCCGAGCGGTGTGAGGACCAAATGGAATGCTACCATGCAGGCAGAAAATTCTGACCGTCACCGCATCCCTGCATCACCCCGTCAATACAGCACCACGGAACGGATGCTCTCGCCTGCATGCATCAGATCAAAGCCCTTGTTGATGTCTTCGAGCGGCATCGTGTGGGTGATCATCGGGTCGATATCGATCTTGCCCTCCATGTACCAGTCGACGATTTTCGGCACATCGGTGCGGCCTCTCGCCCCGCCGAAAGCCGTGCCGCGCCAGACTCGCCCCGTCACCAGCTGGAACGGCCGGGTGCTGATCTCCTGACCGGCACCGGCGACACCGATGATGATCGATTCACCCCAGCCCTTGTGGCAGCATTCGAGCGCGGCGCGCATCACCTGGGTATTGCCGATACATTCAAACGAATAATCCGCACCGCCGCCGGTGACTTCCACCAGATGCGCCACCAGATCACCTTTCACCTCGGCCGGGTTGACAAAATGAGTCATGCCGAATTTCTCGCCCCAGGCTTTCTTGTCGTTGTTGAGATCGACACCGACGATCTGGCGGGCCCCGATCATCCGCAGCCCCTGGATCACATTCAGCCCGATCCCGCCAAGCCCGAAGACAACAGCCGTGCAGCCCGGTTCCGCCTTGGCGGTGTTGATCACCGCACCGACCCCGGTGGTGACCCCGCAGCCGATATAGCAGACCTTGTCGAACGGTGCCTCAGGGTTGATCTTGGCGAGCGCGATTTCCGGCAAGACTGTGTGATTGGCGAAGGTTGATGTCCCCATATAGTGGAAGATCGGCTTGCCGTTGAGCGAAAACCGCGAGGTGCCGTCGGGCATCAGCCCCTGCCCCTGGGTCGAGCGGATCGCCTGGCAGAGATTGGTCTTCGGGTTGAGGCAGTATTCACATTCCCGGCATTCCGGTGTGTAGAGAGGGATCACATGATCGCCCGGCTTCAGCGAGGTGACACCGGGGCCGACTTCCTGAACGATGCCCGCACCTTCATGGCCGAGAATGGCAGGGAACAGTCCCTCGGGGTCTGCCCCTGAAAGGGTGAACTCATCGGTATGGCAAATCCCTGTCGCCTTGATCTCGACCAGAACTTCGCCCGCCTTCGGGCCTTCCAGATCAACCTCGACGATCTCAAGCGGCTTGCCAGCTTCAAAGGCCACTGCTGCTCTTGTTTTCATGACGTTTCCTCCCCTTCTTCATGGCACCTGTTATTCAGCCTCATCACCTTGCCTCAGCCCAGGTGTTCTGCCAAGCCTTTTTGAATTCACAATGTTTGGCGGCTGAAAAAACCGTGCAGTTCAGCCACGGTATCCTCCGGGTCTTCTTCAGGGATGAAATGCCCCGAGGCCATGGCCTTGCCGGTGACCGGGCCGGTTGTGTATTTCTGCCAGACACTGATCGGGTCCCAGAGCCGCCCGACGACACCCCGCGCACCCCACAGCACGTGCAGGGGAATTTCAACAGGCTGGTCGCGGTCTTCGCGGTCATGGTCGAGATCAATGGTGGCCGCCGCCCGGTAATCCTCACAACAGGCATGGACCTTTTCCGGCGGCCTGAAGGCTTCCAGATAGGCGTTTTCAGCCTCGCCGAACTCATGCCCGCCCGACCATTTCTGCAAGCAGGAATCCATCCATTTATGGGGATCAGAGAGGATCATCCTCTCAGGCAGGGGATAGGGCTGGATCAGAAAGAACCAGTGAAAATACGCTGTCGCAAATTCGCGGTTGGTCTCTTCGTACATGTCAAGCGTCGGGCAGATATCCAGTACTGCCGCCGCCGCCACCCGGTCACGGTGATCGCGGATCATCCGGTGGGTGACCCGGCCGCCACGATCATGCCCGGCGACGAAAAACCGGTCATGCCCGAGGGCTGTCATCATCTCGACCATATCAATGGCCATCTGACGTTTCGAATAGGGATAATGTGTCTCGTCACTGGGCGGCGTCATGCTGTCACCGCAACCCCTGATATCAGCGGCGATAACAGTATAGTGCTCGGCGAGGGCCGGGGCCGTCTTGTACCACATGACGTGAGTCTGGGGATGCCCGTGGATGAGCAGAAGCGGCGGGCCATCACCCTTGATCCGGCAGAACATCTCCCCGTCAGTGACCTTGATCTTCTCGCGCGTGAATCCCTCGAACATGGCATCGCCCTCACGTAATTCTTCCCTGACACTTCAGGCAATGACAACCGCATTGTCAACACTTCCGGCATCGGCCACTATGGCGCATGATGTCATTGACGGAATGGATGATCCTCGCCACCGTGTGTTTTGCCGGGGCGTCTTCCCCGGGGCCAAGCCTGGCGTTGCTGATCCGCAGCGTCATCCGCGACGGCCAGCGTGCCGGGATCGTCTTTGGAATCGCGCATGGCATGGGGATTCTGCTCTATGCCGGCATGGTGACCATGGGTCTCGGGGCCCTGATGCTGGCCTCGCCGATGGTGGGGCTGCTGTTGGAGATCGCCGGGGTGGCTTTTCTGTTCTGGCTGGCAACGGGCATGATCCGCGCCGGTCTGGCGCGAGAGCGTTTGCCCCGGGATGAGCCGTCCAGCCCGTCGATGCCGCTCACCGCCCATGCCCGGGACGGTTTCATGATCGTCTTTCTCAACCCCAAGGTGGCGGTGTTCTTTCTGGCGGTGTTCAGCCAGTTTCTGACAGTCGATCAAGGCTTTTCGGTACGTCTGCTGATGGTGATGACAGCCTTCGTCATCGACACCGGCTGGTATGTCCTGATCGCCCTCGTCATCGCCCTGCCCCAGGTTCTGCGGGTCATCGAATCCCGGACCCGATATCTCGAATTTGTCATTGGGGTGATCCTCGCGCTGGTCTGCGCCGGGCTTGTCTGGCGGCTTCTGACGGGCGGTTGACGAAAATCCTTTTTTTTGGCGTGCCGCCATGCTTAATTGAGGCCCAGATTTCAGCCCGAGGGAGACGATGATGTTCCGTGCTTTGATGGTCCACCAGAACGAGGAAGGCAAGGTTGATGGCGGCGTCGAGATGATCGATGAGCAGCGCCTGCCCCAGGATGGTGATGTGTTGGTTCAGGTCGATTGGTCCAACCTGAATTTCAAGGATGGCCTGTGTATGACCGGCGGCGGCAAACTTGTCCGTGATTATCCCCATATCCCGGGGGTCGATATGGCGGGCACGGTGCTCGAATCCACCGATGAACGCTATGCCGAAGGTGATCGTGTGCTGCTCACAGGCTGGCGTTACGGTGAAATCTGGTGGGGCGGTTATGCCGAAAAAACCCGGGTCAAGGCCGACTGGCTGGTGCCCATGCCCGACGGTATCACCAGCCGCCAGGCCATGGCTATCGGCACGGCCGGGTTTTCCGCACTGCTCGCTGTCATGGCACTCGAAGATCACGGCCTCAAGACCGATGGCGGTGATGTGCTGGTGACCGGGGCTGCCGGCGGCGTCGGCTCCATGGCTGTCTCGATCCTTGCCCATCGCGGTTACAGCGTCGCTGCCGTCACCGGCCGCCCTGAAACCGAAGCCTATCTGAAAGGCCTTGGCGCAAGCCAGATCATCCCCCGTGAAGATCTTGCCGAGCCGACAACACGGCCGATGGAAAGCGCCACCTGGGCCGGCTGTGTTGAGACTGTCGGCGGCACAACGCTGTCCCGGGCGATCGGCCAGATGGCCTATGGCGCATCAATTGCGGCGATCGGCAATGCCGGCGGTATCGCGATCAACAGCAACGTGCTGCCGTTCATCCTGCGGGGGGTAAATCTCCTCGGGATCGACAGTGTCATGCAGCCTTACGAACGGCGTGTCGAATGCTGGAACAAGGTTGCCGACTATATTCCTCTCGACAGTCTTGACGCGATGATCGAAGAAGCCACTCTTGAGGACATGATGGATCACGGTCGGGCCATCCTAAAGGGCCAGGTCCGGGGCCGGGTGATCGTCAACCCTTCTGCTTCCTGATGTAAAGGTTTTTCCATGAGCTACCAGATTGCCCTCGGGCCGCGTGTCCGCAAATCACCTTACTTTGACAGTGCGGTCAAGGCCGGGGTGACGCATTTCACCATCTACAACCATATGTATATGCCGATTTCCTATGGTGATCTGCCAGCGGAATACGATCGCCTGATCAACGGCGTGTCGATGTGGGATGTGGCCGGCGAACGGCAGGTCGCGCTCAAGGGCCCCGATGCGGTCACCCTCGCCCGCTACCTGACCCCCCGCAATCTTGAAAACCTGAAATTCGGCGTCGGCAAGTATGTGCCTATGTGTAACGATATCGGCACGCTGATCAACGATCCGGTGCTGTTGCAGGTGGCCGATGATGAAGTCTGGCTGTCGATCGCCGACAGTGACATGAAGTTCTGGGCAGAGGCCGTGGCCCTCGGCAAGGGGCTTGATGTCAAGGTTTTCGAGCCCGATGTCTCACCGCTCGCCATCCAGGGGCCGAAAGCTGAGGATGTTGTCAGTGACCTGTTCGGGGATCATATCCGGTCGATCCGGTATTTCGGGTTTATTGATACTGATCTCAACGGCATCCCCATCGTGCTCTGCCGGTCTGGCTGGAGCAAGCAGGGCGGCTTCGAGCTGTTCCTGCGTGATGGCAGCCGCGGCAATGAATTGTGGGATCTCGTGGCCGAGGCAGGCGCCCCCTACGGCATCGGCCCCGGGGCACCGAATTATATTGAGCGCGTTGAAAGCGGGCTGATCTCAGTCAACGCCGATACCGATGATCTGTCCAACCCCTTTGAGATGGGCATGGGCAAGTTTGTCGATCTCGATCAGGATATTGATTTCATCGGCAAGGAAGCCCTCCGCAAGATCAAAGCCGAGGGGCCACGGCGGCGGTTCTGCGGCCTTGTCCTTGACGGCGCACCGCTGAAAGCCACCAACTCCCATAAATGGGATGTTACCTTGGCCGGGGATTACGTCGGCTTTGCTTCCGCCTCGGCCTGGACACCGCGGCTCGAAGCCAATATCGCCACGGCGCTGATCACAACAGAAGCGGCTGATCACGGCACCGGGCTGGTGGTCGCCACCGAAGAAGGCCCCCGCCAGGCAACCGTGACCAGCCTGCCTTTCAGCAAGGAAACCCTCTAGAAAAAGGCATCCGCCCATGAGTGACTACAAATTCGACACCCTCAGCCTCCATGCCGGTCAATCTCCTGATGACCGCCATGGCTCTCGCGCCGTGCCGATCCACCAGACGACGTCCTATATGTTTGAGAGCACCGAGCACGCCTCGGCACTGTTCAACATGGAGGTCGGCGGGCATATCTATTCACGCCTCACCAACCCGACGGTGGCGGTGCTCGAACAGCGTCTTGCCGCGCTCGATGGCGGGGTCGCCGCAGTGGCGGTTTCATCTGGCATGGCCGCCCTCTTTCTGACCGTGCTGGCCCTGACCAGCCAGGGTGACCATATTGTCGCGTCGTCGCAGATGTACGGGGCCAATATCAATCTCTTCCAGCACACCCTCGGCCGCTACGGCATCACCGCCAGTTTCGTGCCCCCCAATGATCCAAAAGCCATTGAGGCAGCGATCCAGCCGAACACCAAACTCGTTTTCGGTGAGGTTATCGGCAATCCCGGCATGGATGTCATGGATGTTCCCGCCGTGGCCGAGATCACGGCCAGGGCCGGTGTGCCGCTGGTCATTGACGGGACTTTCAACACCCCCTGGCTGTGCCGGCCGCTTGATCACGGTGCCAATATCGTCATCCATTCCCTGACCAAATGGATGGGCGGCCATGGCATTGCCCTCGGCGGGGCGATCATCGATGGCGGCAATTTCGACTGGGGCCGGGATGGCAAATTCCCGACCCTGACAGAACCGCATTTCGCCTTCCAGAATGTCAATCTCTGGGAGGAGTTCGGCCCGGCGGCTTTCTCCGCCCGGGTTCGCACCGAAGGGATGTACAATATCGGCCCCTGCCTTGCGCCGATGAACGCCTTCCATATTCTTCAGGGGCTTGAAACACTGCCCCTGCGGATGCAGCGGCATATGGAAAACACCGCCGCCCTGCTTGACTTCCTTGCCGGCCATGATCAGGTGGCCTGGGTCAAGCATCCGCTCCTTGATGATCACCCCGATCATGAAACCGCCAAGAGGCTGATGCCGAAAGGCGCCGGGTCGATCATCACCATCGGTGTTAAAGGTGGCCGTGACGGCGGCCGTGCCTTTATCGAAAACGTGACGCTGGCCTCGCATCTGGCCAATGTCGGTGATGCCAAGACACTGGTGATCCATCCCGGCTCGACGACCCATTCTCATCTTGACGAGAACGCCATGAAGGCCGCCGGGCTGACCGATGATCTGGTGCGGATTTCGGTCGGGCTTGAAGATATCAAAGATATCATCGCCGACATGAACAAGGGGCTCAAAGCCGCCGCCCGAGCCACGGGAGGGGCGTAATGCGCTGTTCGGTTCGTGGTGACGATATCTTCATCTCGACCGGCGGACGGCCGTTTGATCCGGCCGCCCCGGTTCTGGTTTTTGTGCATGGCAGCGGCCAGAGCCATCTTTCATGGCTGCTTCAGGCTCGGTTCTTCGCCAACCGTGGCTGGTCAGTGCTGGCGCCTGATCTGCCCGGCCATCATCTTTCCGGTGGCGACGTGCTCGCAACAGTGGAAGACGCCGCCGACTGGTGCATTGACCTGCTTGATGCAACAGGGGTGGAAAAGGCTGTTTTCATCGGCCATTCCCAGGGCGGGCTGGTGACACTCGAAACCGCCCGGCGGCATCCGTCACGGGTTGAAAAGATCGCCCTCATCGCCTCGGCACTTGCGATCCCTGTCAATGACGCACTGATCACCATGGCGGAAGATGATGAGCCACGGGCGATCAAAGCCATGGTGTCATGGTCGCACGGGCAGGAAGGCCATCGCCATGATCACACCATGCCCGGGCAAAGCCATCTCTTTTACGGGGCGCAGGTGATGGCCAACAATGCCCCCGGGGTGCTGAAAATCGATCTGCTGGCCTGCAACGCCTATGATGGCGGGCCTGATGCTGCGGCGGCTATCACCTGCCCGTCGCTTGCCATTCTCGCTGCAAATGACAAGATGACTCCGGTCAAGGCCGGGCTCGGCATGGCCGCGGCAATCGCCGGCAGTCGGCATCAGGTCATCGCCGATGCCGGTCATTTTGTGCAATCGGAAAAATCTGTTGAAACGAATGCCCTGTTGCGGCCGTTTTTTCTCGAAACCATTCAGGATTGATCATGTCTTCTGTTTCTCCCTTCCAGTCTATTGCCGTGATCGGCGCCGGGACCATGGGCAGCGGGATTGCTGGCCAGATTGCCAATGCCGGGCACAAAGTGCTGCTGCTGGATCTGCCCGGGGATGAAAATCCCAACGCCGCCAGCGAGGGCGCGGTGCAGCGCTTGCTCAAATCAGACCCGCCGGCACTGATGCACAAATCACGGGCCGAACTGATCACCTGCGGCAACATGAGGGATGATTTCAACCGCCTGGCTGAATGTGACTGGATCATCGAAGCTGTGGTCGAACGGCTCGATATCAAGAAAGACCTCTACAAACGGCTTGATGCTGTCATCCGTGATGATTGTGTGGTGACGTCGAACACCTCGACCATTCCGATCAGCCTGCTGGTTGAGGATATGCCGGAGACGTTCCGCCGCCGGTTTGCGATCACTCATTATTTCAATCCGGTGCGCTATATGCGGCTTCTGGAACTTGTCCGCGGCGAAGCCACCGACGCGGCCATCATGGCACGGCTGGCCGATTACAATGACCGTATTCTCGGCAAGGGCGTTGTGCCTTGCAATGATACACCGGGCTTCCTCGGCAACCGTGTCGGGGTCTATGCCCTGCAGGTTGGCCTCGATGAAGCCATGCGCCAGGGGCTGAGTATTGAGAGTGCGGACGCGCTGATGGGGCGCCCCATGGGGATTCCCAAAACCGGGGTTTTCGGGCTCTATGATCTGATCGGTGTTGATCTGATGGCGGATGTTGTTGACACGCTCGAGAATATTCTGCCCGAGGGCGATGCCTTCTTTGCGGTGGGCCGCCACGGCCCGGTGGCACCCTTGATCGCGTCGATGATCGCCGAGGGTTTTACCGGCGACAAGGGCAAGGGTGGGTTCTACCGTCTGGCCGGGGATGACAGCGAAATGGCGGTGGATCTCACCAGTGGTGAGCCGCGGCCACGCCTCAAGACACTGCCCGCCATGGCGGAAAAGGCCGCCACCAGCCTCGCCACCGGGGGTGAGCCGCTGGCCGACCTGATCACCGGTGAGGACAGCCCCGAAGGCCGCTTCTGCCGCCGTGTGCTGGCGCGGGTTCTCGGCTATGCGGCGAGCCTGATCCCCGACGTGACGACCTCCCCGCAGGATATCGACGATGCCATGAAACTCGGCTTCAACTGGGTCCGCGGCCCGTTCGAGATGATCGATGCCATCGGTGCAGCACGGATGCGCGAGCTGCTCACCGAAGCGGGGATGGCGATCCCGGCCCAACTCGAACCCGACACGCCGTTCTACCGAGCCGAAGGCGGTGTCCTGCAGGTGCGGATTGATGATGGCGACAGCGGCAGCTATGCCCCGGTCAGCCTGCCGGAAGGGACAATCCGTTTCCATATGCTGAAACGCTGCCTTGCGCCGATCGCCCGCAACGAGGCGGCATCCCTCTATACCATCGGCGATGATCTGCGGCTGGTGGAATTCCACAGCAAGGCCAATGCGCTGACTGATCAGTCGATGGAGATTGTCGCCGCAGCGGCCGCGGATCACGGCCGCGGCATCATCATCCACAACGATGCCCAGCACTTTTCCGCCGGGGTTGATCTCAATGGTGTCATCGCGCTCATCAATGCCGAGGACTGGGATGGTATCGATGCCTTCCTGACGCGTTTCCAGCAAGCCGTCAAGGCGCTGAGCATGACGCCGGTTCCAGTGATTGCAGCCCCTTCGGGGTTGACCCTCGGCGGTGGTTACGAGGTCGTGGCCCATGCCGATAAGGTGATCGCCCATGGCAATGTCGTCATGGGGCTGGTTGAGGCTGCTGTTGGTGTTGTTCCCGGCGGCGGCGGTATTCGTGAGACCTTCCACCGCTGGCACGAAGCGACAGGTGACTGGCGCAAGGCGGCCTGGAATACCTGGATGCAAATCGGCTATGCCCGCACCGGCACAAGCCCCGAGACCAGCGCCCGGCTGACCTATTTCCTCGATGGTCGTGATGACAGCATCATGAACCGGGACAAACTGCTCACTGAGGCCATGGCGGCGATCGAAGCCATGCATGAAAGCGGCTACCAGCCACCGGCGGAAAAGCAGTTCACCCTGCCAAGCCGTGACCTGCTGGATGAAATGTCAGCATTCATGGATAAGGGCATTGCCGACGGGCTGTTCTTCCCCCATGACAAGACTGTCGCGATGGCAGTGGCCAGCGTTGTTGTTCATGACGGGGACGCGCCGCTTGCTGCCAGCGAGGATGATCTCTACCGGCGGGAGCGCGAGGCGTTTATCCATCTTGCCAAGACCGCCGCAACCAAGGAACGTATAAGCACCATGCTTGAGCAAGGAACCCCCGTCAGGAACTAGGCCATAAGGTTTCACCGGGAAAAGGGAGGATGTCATGCCTGCAAAATACGATGCTTTTGAAAAGAACCCGGCCAACTATGTGCCCCTGTCGCCGCTGTCGCTGATCAGGCGCACGGCCTCTGTCTTTCCCGACCGGACAGCGGTGATCCACGGGGCGCGGTGCTATACCTGGGCGGAAACATTCAGCCGCTGCCGGAGACTGGCCTCAGGACTGGCCGGGCTTGGTATCGGCAAGGGGGATACGGTGGCGGTGATGGCCGCCAACACCCCGGAGATGGTCGAATGCCATTACGGTGTGGCGGCCACGGGCGGCGTTCTCAATACGATCAACACCCGGCTCGATGCCGCGACGGTGGCCTATATTCTGGACCATGGCGAGGCGCGGGTGCTGATCAGCGATATTGCCTTTGCCGGGACAATCCGGGCAGCCCTCGAAAACCTCGGCCCTGATCACGGGATCACAGTGATTGATATCGCCGACAGCGAAGCCGCCGATGACGGCACCCGCCTCGGGACGATGGATTACGAAGCCCTGCTGGACAGCGGTGATCCCGATTACGCCTGGACGCTGCCCGATGATGAATGGGATGCCATGGCGCTCAATTACACATCCGGTACCAGCGGCAGGCCGAAAGGGGTGGTCTATCATCACCGCGGGTCAATGCTGATGACCATGGGCACGATCACCGACTGGTCGCTGCCCCGGCATCTCTGCTATCTCTATACCGTGCCGCTCTTCCACTGCAACGGCTGGGGGCATACCTGGGTGGTGACAGCACTGGCGGGGACGATTGTCTGCAACCGTGCCGTCACACCGAAAGCGATTTATGATGCGATTGCCGATCACGGCGTCACCCATTTTGGCGGTGCCCCGATTGTCCTCGGGATGATCATCAATGCCAATGATGCAGACCGCCGCCCCTTTGACCACAAGGTCGAGGTAATGACCGCCGGGGCACCGCCACCGGCTGCAATCCTCGAGGGGATCGAAAACCTCGGCTTCAATGTGACTCAGGTCTACGGGCTGACGGAAACTTACGGCCATACCGTGATGTGCACCTGGAACAATGACTGGGATGATGTCGATTTCGCCACCCGTGCCGGGATCAAGGCCCGCCAGGGGGTCGGCATGACCATGACCGAGGATGCCACCGTGCTCGACCCCGAAACCCGGGAGCCTGTGCCCCTGGATGGTGAGACCATCGGTGAGATTGCCCTGCGCAGCAACACCATCATGAAGGGATATCTGAAAAACCCGGAAGCGACGTCGGAATCCTTCGCAGGCGGCTATTTCCGTTCGGGTGATCTCGCCGTCATGCACCCTAATGGCTATATCGAGGTGAAGGACCGGCTCAAGGATATTATCATTTCCGGTGGCGAGAACATCTCATCGGTTGAGGTGGAAAACGCGCTCCACCGGCATCCGGATGTGGCGATCGCCGCCGTCGTGGCGAAGCCCGATGACAAATGGGGTGAAGTCCCTTGCGCCTTTGTCGAACTGAAAGACGGGGCCAGTGTCACCGCCGAGGCCCTGATCAGTTTCAGCCGCGAGCACCTGCCGGGGTTCAAGATCCCGAAACATATTGTCTTCGGCGAGATCCCCAAAACCGCCACCGGCAAATTGCAGAAATTCGAGCTGCGTGACCGGATCAAACGCGGCGAAGTCTAGAGGCTGACCCCCTTCGGCAGCAGGATCGCGCCGAGGGCATAGCTCTTGCCGAGGTCAAGCCCCGGCGGCGTGGCAGCCGGTTTCTGCGGTGGGCTGATCGCCCCGAGACCGTCAACCCGGGCCAGCGGGGTTTCGATCACCGCCCCGCCATCGTCTTCTGTGAGCAGCCGCACCGAGGCAAGACCAAGCCCCTGATCAAGCCGGCCATCATCAAGCCGGGTCGCCGCCTCATGGACCGGGAAGGTGAGCCGTGCCACCGGCGTGACCAGCAGGATCGGCAGCCCGGTGATGCCTTCCGCCAGCCCGGCCTTGCCATTGGCCCAGGCGACAGCACGCACCTTGCCGCTGAAATCGAGGTTGATCCGCGCCCCGGCCGCATTGCTCGCCTGCAGGCCGCCTTCGTGGTGATCCGCCATCACCCAGCAGCCCTCAAACCCAGCCATCCAGCAGCCCCCGCCGGTGAGGGTTTCGGCGGCGAGGGCCGTGATATCATCGGCATCGAGCGGCAGCCGCATGATGCCGCGATCAAGGCCGTCAATCGCAGCCGGCAGCCGCGCCCAGACATCCAGCCGTGCCGTCTCGTCGAGATCACGCCAGGCCTTGACCTCATCATCATGGCGGCGACAACTGAGGCACAGCCCGTCCGGATCATGGGTGCAATGGCCAATACAAGGGGAATGGCCAGGGCTGGCCGCGTGGCGCATCAGATCAACAGGCATCAGGACATCTCCTCATCAGCAGGCAGAATTCCGGCAGCACGTTCCGCGGCCAGCACGGCACGCATCCCGGAACGGTAATCAGGGTAAAGCAGATCAAGGCCAAGATCACGGGCGATGCGGCTGCTGTCAACGCGCCGCGACGTGGCGTAGAAACTCCGCGCCATTGGTGACATCTCGGCATGGTCAAAAGCCACCGGCACTGGCGGCGGCACACCGATCAGGTCTGCCGCATACCGGATCACATCGCCGGCCTCGCAAGGTGAACCATCGGCGAGATTGAGTATCCGGCGCGGCGACGGGTTCAGCATCGCCGCGGCGATCACCCGGGCAATATCATCAACATGGATACGGTTGAACTGATGCCCGGGCTTGAGGATGATCCGGGCCTTGCCTTCAAGCAGATTGCGGAACGGTGACCGCCCGGGGCCGTAGATACCGGCAGCCCGAAACACCTCGGCCGAGAGTTTCTCCTGCCAGGCCATCTCAGCCGCCCGCCGCCACTGGCCACGCTTGACGGTGGGCTCAGCCGGACTTTCCTCTGTCACCCAGCCACCATCGGCTTCGGTATAGACGGAGGTGGCGGAAACATACCCCGCCCAGCAGCCAAGCCGGGCCAGATCATCACCATGGGCGGCGAGCACCGGGTCTTCACCGCCGATCACCGGGATTGTCGAGATCACATGGGTGACACCATCGAGGGCGGCGGCCGGGTTCGCAAGCGGGGTTCCGGCGGCAAAGGCGTGGATGCTGATGCCGTCACTCTCGCCAGGCTCACGCCGGGTGCCGCGCACCTGCCAGCCTTGATCGCGAAGCAACCGGGCCAGCACCATGCCGGAAAACCCAAGCCCGAAAATAAACGCTGTGCGGTTTTGTCTGTCCATGGGTGAGAGATTAGCGGTTTCATTCCCCATGGCAAGATCAGCAATGGAAAAATCGTCGCGGCAGCAGCATTAATCTTGCCGCACCATCAGCCACGCGCTAGGGATGGGAAAGAGAAGAAAAGGCCGGACCATGGGAATCACCGCGAAGCAGAAGAAACTCATCAGCATCAGTGCCGGGATCGGCGCCTTTCTGGTGGCCGCGCTGCTCATCGGCTTCTGGGCGGACCGCCTCGCCCGTGATGTTGTCCCTGCCCGCCTGCCGTCGCTGGCGACAGTCGATTTCAGCCTGCAATCGACACGCGGCGGGACAATCAGCAACAAGGATCTGATCGGCGGGCCGGTGGCGATGTTCTTCGGTTTCACCCACTGCCCGGAAGTCTGCCCGGCGACGCTCTTCACCCTTGATGGGCTGATCGCTGATCTCGGCCGTGGAGGCGAGGCGATCACGGTTGTGTTTGTCACCGTTGACCCCGACCGTGATACCGCAGCGGGGCTTGCTGATTATCTCGGTGCGATTGACGAAGACGCCATCGGGCTCACCGGCAGCCCGGCAGCGATCAACGCCATGCTGAAAGGCTATGGCATCTATGCGGAACGGGTTGATCTCGACGACGGGGATTACACCATGGATCACACAGCGACGGTGTTTCTCTATGACAGTGAAGGCCATCTCGACGGGACAATCGCCTGGGGCGAGCCGCCGGAATACGCCATCCCGAAACTGCAAAACCTGATCAAGGGTTAGAGTTTCAACTGATCACGAAGTTTGTAGAACGCCATGCCAAGGGCGAGGGCGGGGGTACGGAAAATGCCGCCGGGAAACGGCATATGGCGGATCGAGGCGAGCACATCAAAGCGGCCCTGATCACCGGCCACAGCCTCAGCCAGGATCAGCCCGGCCACCCCGGTCAGCGCCACCCCGTGGCCTGAAAAACCCTGCACAAACCAGCAGTTCTCACCGATCTTGCCGAAATGCGGGATACGATCGACGGTAATCCCGATCCGACCGGACCAGTCATGCTCGATCGGGGCATCGGCGAGGGTCGGGAAAACTGCTTTCATGCGTTTCACCAGATCACGCCTGATCCCGAAATCCTGCGCCGTGTAGGAGGCCCGGCCACCGAAAAGCATTCGCCCGCGGGCATCAAAGCGATAGTAATTGAGCGCGGTATTGCAATCCGCCACGGCAATCCGGCCGGGCAGCAGATCACGGATCACGTTATCCCCCAGCGGTTCCGTCGCGATGATCGCCGAAGTCACCGGGGCAAGCCGCTGCCGCATCGGTTTCGGGGCTCGCCGATCCAGATAGGCATTGCCTGCCAGGACCAGTTTCAACGCTGTCACCGTGCCGTGATCATGGATCAGCCGGTTGGCCCCGCCGACCCCGGGTTCGACCTGCCGGATCGGCGTGTTTTCATGGATCACCACCCCGGCATCACGGGCAGCAGTGGCCAGACCGTAGAGATATTTGAGCGGCTGCAAATGGCCGGAGGCATGATCGATCAGCCCCCCGACATAGACATCGGTATTGATATGGGGGGCGAGGGCGGCGCGGTCAGGCATCATCTCAAGCTCGCCATAGCCCCATTCTTCCCATTCCGCCTTCATCGCCTCCAGCTCGCGCATATGGCGGCCGTGCAGGGCGGCGTAGAGATAGCCGAACCGCAGATCAGCATCGATGCCGTGCTTGCGGCATCGCTCGAGGATAATCTCCTTGCCCATGACGCCGATATCCCAGACCATGCGATGGGTTTCCGGCGGTGTCCGGGCCGCGAGTTTGGAGAAATCGGTGGTCCAGCCCTGCACCACCTGGCCACCATTGCGCCCCGAGGCCCCATAGCCGATCCGCTCGGCTTCGTAGAGATGAACACTGAACCCCTTTTCGGCAAGATTGAGTGCTGTTGAAATGCCGGTAAAGCCACCGCCAACCACGGCGATATCAACCTGCTGATCACCTGCAGGCGGCTCCCCGAAGCCGGGCCATGCCGCATCCTTGGCATAGATCGAGGGCGGCGGTAACGGGCTCATCGATACCACGACCATTCCAGCGGCGTGATATGGCCCTCGAAGACCCGCCGTTCATAGCGTTTGGTTTCAGCATAGACATGACGGTATTCTTCGCCGAGCCAGCGGCCGATGAACGGGCTTTCGGCAAACAGGTCAAGCGCCTCGAGCCAGGTATCCGGCAGGCCGTCACGCTGCGGGGCATCATAGGCATTGCCTGTCGTCATCGGCGGCGGCGTGATCTGCTGCTCAAGCCCCTCAGCCATGGACCCGAGGATCAGGGCCGTGGCCAGATAGGGGTTCACATCAGCACTGCCGCTGCGGTGTTCGAGCCGCCTCGCCTTGGCATCCCCAGGCGGGATCCGGAAGGTCACGGTACGATTGTTGAACCCCCAGCTGCGATCCGTTGGGGCATAATGGCCGGGCTGGATACGCCGCCAGGCATTCGCGTTGGGGGCCATCACCGCCATGCTTTCGCCGAGATAGCGGGCCATGCCCCCTGCCGCGTGCGCCATCGCCGGGTTGCCCCAGGGCTCACCGCCTTCGGGCTCACGCAGGATATTGGCCCCGTCCCTGTCCCAGAGGCTGGCATGGAGATGGAAGCCGGAACCGGTATCCTCGGCAAAGGGTTTGCCCATGAAGGTCACATCGACACCGTGCTGACGGGCCACCCGCCGTGTCAGATGCCGCAGCAGTACCGCTTCATCACAGGCGCGCACAGGATCATCGCGGTGGACAAGGTTGATCTCGAACTGGCCGCGGCCGTATTCGGTGATCGCCGTATCAGCCCCCACCGAAACTGCATGGCAGGCGGCCTTGATCGCCTCTAGGAGCGGCCGGAATTCCTCATAACTGTCGATCCCGTAGATCTGGTTGGTTTCCTGCCCGCGGCCAAGGCCGTTGACCATGGCAGCCTGACCCATTCCCCGGTCATCATTGGTCAGCCCGATCAGGTAGAATTCCAGTTCCGGGGCAATAACCGGAAAGATATTCTGCTGCCCCAGCGTGCAGGTCACCGATTGCAGGATGCTGCGCGGGTCGAGCGGATGCGGGCTGCCGTCATCCGCCATCATCTGGATCATGACAGCAGCATCGCGGCCATCACTGCCGGGCAGGATGAAAAACGTATCCGCCACTGGCATCCAGCGGAAATCGACATCACCCTTTTCCCAGACAAGCCCGGTCTCGGCGACTGATTCCCCCGTGGCATCCGTGCCGAACACGCTTGCTGGCAGAAAAACCCCTTCCTTGAAGAGTTTTTCGAGCCCCGAGGCAGGCAGAACCTTGCCGCGCATGATGCCGTTGCTGTCGGCAAACATGGCGGTTACCGTGGAAAGATCAGGCCATTTCCTGGCAATGCTGTTGAAATCAAAATCGGCCATGGATAGGTGAAGTCAGGTCTGTTGTCTTGTGGCGGCAAAACGGTATAGAGTTATCGGGTTATCAACTGTTTTCACGGTAGCATCATGACCGACAAAATGCCAGCATCGCTCTCTCAAATTGATATCAGCCATCATCTGCACCCGTTCACGGATTATAAAGAGATGAAAGCCCATGGTACGCGGATCATTACTGCTGCCGACGGCCACCATATCATCGACAGTGACGGCAACCGGATTCTCGATGCCATGGCCGGGCTCTGGTGCGTCAATGTCGGCTACGGTCGGCAGGAACTGATCGATGCGGCGGTCAGCCAGCTCAACACGCTGCCCTATTACAACACCTTCTTCAAAACGAGCAACGCCCCGGCTGCCGCCCTGTCGGAAAAACTGGCGGCGATCTCCCCCGACGGGTTCAACCATGTCTTCTACGCCAATTCCGGCTCAGAAGCGAACGACACCATCATTCGCATGGTCCGCCATTTCTGGGCCCTCGAAGGTCGCCCCGAAAAGAAGAAGATCATCAGCCGCACCTATGGCTATCACGGCTCGACCACCATCGCCGCCAGCATGGGCGGCATGACAGCAATGCACGAACAGGGGGCCCAGCTGCCCGATTTTCATCACATCAAGCCGCCCTACGGTTTTCTCTATCAGGGCAACATGGATGAGGCGACCTTCGCTGAAACCGCCGCCTCCTGGCTTGATGCTGAAATTGAAGCTCTTGGGGCTGATCATGTCGCCGCTTTCATCGCCGAACCGGTTCAGGGGGCCGGCGGGGTGATCATTCCGCCGCAGGGCTATTTCGAGCATATCCAGCGGATCTGCGCAAAGCACGATATCCTCTTCATCGCTGATGAGGTCATCACCGGCTATGGCCGCACCGGTGAGTGGTTTGCCAGCCAGACCATGAGTCTCAAGCCTGATCTGATCGCCACCGCCAAGGGGCTGACTTCCGGATACCAGCCGATGTCTGCCGTGCTCGTGGGTGATCGTGTCGCGACCCGCCTGATCGACGATGGCGGCGAGTTTTACCACGGCTTCACCTATTCGGGGCATCCTGTTGCGGCGGCCGTTGCCCTCGCCAATCTTGAGGTGATCGAGAATGACGGCCTCATTGACCGTGTCCGCACCGATACCGGCCCCTATCTGGCGGAAGCGATCACCCGGCTCGATGACCACCCGCTCGTCGGCCAGACCCGCAGTTTCGGGCTGCTTGGGGCGATCGAACTCGTTGCCGATAAAAACGGCCCTGTGATGTTTGAAAACGAAGGCCATACCGGGGTTATCTGCCGCGACCACGCCATCGCCCGGGGCATGATGATGCGGGCTGTCCGGGACGGCATGATCCTATCTCCACCGCTGACCTTCACCCGTGATGATATCGATCAGGTGATCAGCATCGCCCGCGCCGCCCTCGATGACACACTTGCCACGCTGGGGAGAACAGCATGACCATTGATTACGTGAACAGCGACAGCGCCTTTCTGCGTCAGGAAGTCAAGGGCAGCAACCCTGAGATGACCTATGCCGGGGCGTTGAGTTTTCTGCGTCGCAAATACAGCCGTGATCTTGACGGGGTCGATATCGCTGTCTCCGGCATCCCGTTTGACGGGGCGGTGACCAACAGGCCGGGCTGCCGGTTCGGGCCGCGCGCCATTCGCGGGGCATCGACCGAACTGGCATCGCTCAATGCTTTTCCGTTCGGGTTTGATATCTTCGATACGCTGGCCGTGGTGGATTACGGTGATTGTGCCCTCGACCCCCACAACCCCGACACGATCCCCGAGGCGATCACCAACCATGCCCGGTCGATCCTCGCCACCGACACGAAAATGCTGACCTTCGGCGGTGATCACTTCGTCTCCTATCCGCTGATCCGTGCCCATGCCGAAAAACACGGCCCGATTGCGCTGATCCAGTTTGATGCCCATTGCGATACCTGGGATGATGGCGGCTATACGCTCAACCACGGGTCGATGTTCCTGCATGCCAAAAAACAAAAACTGCTGCAGGTGGACAAATCCATCCAGGTCGGTCTGCGAACCACCAATGACAGTGATCACGGTTTCGAGATTCTGACCTCGCCCTGGGTGCACCGCAACGGTGTTGATGCCGTGCTTGAGGCGATCCATGACCGTGTCGGCGATACGCCCTGCTATATCACCTTTGATATCGATTGCCTCGATCCGGCTTTTGCCCCGGGAACAGGCACCCCTGTCCCCGGCGGGCTTGCCACCTGGCAGGCGCTCGAATTGATCCGCGGGCTCGAGCCGCTCAACATGGTCGGCTTCGATCTTGTCGAGGTTTCTCCGGCCTATGACCATGCCGATGTCACCGCCATGGCGGCGGCCAGTATCGCCCATGACTGGCTGGCGGTGATGGCCAAGAAAGCCGGGGCCAAGCCCCATCCGGTGGGCAGGCTCTAGTCGTCGTTTTGGTGAACCGGGGTGTCGGCGCAGACAGCCCCGTCACAGCAGGGCATCGCATTGACCCCGCAATGGGCACACTGGCCGTGGCCATGGACCCAGATCAACTGTTCCGGCCGGCCGCAGAAAAGGCAGCGGGGCTGACCGGCAGCAGGCGTGGTCGGGGTGGCGTCATCAGGTGTTGTCATGGTGCCATTCTACCCTGAAGGCTTCCTGTTGACCAGCCAGACGCCGGCACTGGCGAGAACAAAGCCCAGCATCCCCAGGACGCCGTATTGTTCATCAAAGATAAGATGGCCGAGCACCGCAGAGACAGGCGGTACCAGAAAGAACAGGCTTGATGTCGCCGCCATCCGGCCCTTGCGGATCAGCAGCATCAGAATACTGATCGCCCCCAGCGAGATGAACAGTATCACCCAGACCATCGACAGCACCACCGGGGCTGTCATTTCAAACCGGAAGGGCTCAACTGTCAGCAGCAGCAGACTGAAGAATCCGGCCGCCGCCAGCGCCTGCACCGCGTTTCCGGCCAAGAGATCAACCTTGGCGGCAAAGCGTTTCTGAACACCTGTCGCTATCGACATTGCCGCTGCCGCCACAACGCAGGTGACGAGCCCTGTCGGCGGCAGTTCGCCACCCAGCCTCGGCCAGACCACCGCCAGCACCCCGGTAAAGCCGAGACCGATCCCCAGCCATTGCAGCGGGGTGACCCGCTCGCCCGTGAGGGGGCGGGCAAGCATCGCTGTCAGCACCGGATGCGACGATGAGATGAGGGCCGAGACACCGGCCGATGTGCCGAGGGAAATGGCAAAGAAAACACCCCCCAGATAGCAGCCGTGCATCAGCACACCGACAGTCAGCGACACCAGAATATCCCGGCGTGACAGCCGGGGTGCCCGCAAGGCCAGTGCCAGCAGGGCAAAAATGACCGTGACAATGGCAAAACGGACAAACAGATAACTGAACGGCCCGGCCCCCGTCAGCCCGTATACGGCAGAGATGAAGGCGCTCGCCCAGAGCAGGACAAAAATGGCAGGAAAGAATTTTTCTGGCATGAAACCGAACCGGCAGATACAAGAGTGATTATGGCATATTCATTGTATCCGCCAAAACCTTTATCGCAGCGCATCAGGGCCCGCCATGGTTGACACCCCTGCCATCACCATCACCGGCGGCGGCATTGCCGGTCAGGCCATGGCCCTGGCTTTCGCGCGGGCGGGGATCGAGGTCTGCCTTATCGGTGAACAGGATGATCAGGCCCCCGGCGGGGTCCAGCTGGCGCCAAACGCCTGGGCGGCACTTGAGGTGCTGGGGGTCGGCGATACGGCCCGGGCACAGGCCCAGCCGCTGCGGATGATGCGGCTCATGGCGCTCAATACCGGCATCAGCCTGGCGACTCTGCCGCTCAATGACCGGCCGCAACGAACCCCCTATTGCAGCATGGCACGCGCTGATCTTGGCCGTCTGCTGGCCGAAGCGGCGACGGCAACAGGGCGTGTCCGGCATATCAAGAACCGCAGCACAGCGATAACATCCCATGAAGACGGCGTGGCGATCACCCTCGCTGATGGCAGTCTCCATGAAACCGGCTGGCTGATCGGCTGTGACGGGGCGGCCGGGATCTGCCGTGAATATCTCGAGGCTGATGCCCCGGGCAAACGGCATCATACCCGCGATGCCTACCGGCTGATCATACCGGAACACCACCGCCCGCGTGGTGGCCAGGCCACCACCGTCTGGCTGGGTGAGGGCGGCCATATCGTTCATTATCCGCTGGCGGATGGACGGCTCAATCTGGTGGCGATGGTGAGACCGGGGACAAATTCCGCCGCCGATGCCCGCAGAATGCTGACAAAACAGCCGCTGCTGGCTGACTGGGCTGAGGCGGTTGCGGCGGTGGAACCTGCCCCGCTTTATGATTACCCGCTGCTCGGGGCGTGGCAGCGTGGCCGTGTTCTCGTTGCCGGTGATGCCGCCCATCCCATGCCGCCACATCTCGCCCAGGGGGCAGGGCAGGGTTTGGTCGATGCGGCCTCGATGATCCGTCAGCTGGCCGCCTTTGACGGGGCTGATCTGCAGCCTGTGGTGACAGCATGGTCTGCCGAGAGAATGCGGATGATCCGCCGGGTGAGCCGTGATGCCCGCCGCGCCGGGGTCATGTTTGCCCTCGATGGCCTCGGAGGCAAAATCCGCAATCTGGGGCTGGCCAGTATCGGCGAGATCGGGCTCGGGCTTGCCCTGGAACGGCTCTGGTCTGCCTAGATCAAAAAAACGCCCGGGCGAGGCCGGGCGTTTCCTTTTCATGTGGTGATGCCGGAGGCTATTCGCGGTTGCCAAACAGCCGCAGCAGCATCAGGAACATGTTGATGAAATCAAGATAGAGTGCCAGCGCGCCGTGGATCGACTTGCGCTGGGCGATATCGTGGCTGTCGGAAGCCAGATACATATTCTTGATCTTCTGGGTGTCATAGGCGGTCAGACCGGCAAACAACAGCACACCGACGATCGAGACCATGAATTCAAGCCCCTGGGAGCCAAGGAACAGGTTCACGACGCTGGCCAGAATAAGCCCGATCAGGCCGATCATCAGGAAGGCGCCGAGGGGGCCGAGATCACGCTTGGTGGTGTAGCCATAAAGGCTGAGACCGGCGAACGCGCCTGCAGTGATGAAGAAGGCCCGGGCGACGCTGGAGCCATCATAGACAAGCAGAATGCTGGACAGTGAAACCCCCATGAGGGCGGCAAACACATAGAACAGTGTCTGGGCTTTGGTCAGCGACATGGCGTGCAGCCGTGCCGACAGCCAGAACACCATGCCAAGGGGTGCCAGTGCGATAACCCACATCAGCGGTGAGTTGAAGATAAGGTTGCCGAAGCCGGTGGCATACAACTGGCCGTCGGGGCCGGTGGTCACAGCCATCATCTTGGTCCCGAAAGCAAACAGGCCGGTGACACCAAGTGCGGTGGCCATGTAGTTGTAGACACCCAGCATATAGGCACGAAGGCCGAGGTCAATCTCCGCCGATGCTGCGGCCGAAGACGAAACAAAACGGGGATCTTGCATTTCTCTATCTCCTGAAAGGATGAATTTACTCTATGAATGTAAGGGGTGGCGGGGTGATTTTCAAGAACAGATCACACCCGCGTGCTTTGCCGCCGTGACCGCTCGGATGCTGATTTCAGCTGCCCGCAGGCGGCCAGAATATCCTGGCCCCGCGGCGTCCGCACAGGGCTGGCATAACCGGCTTTCAGAACAATCGCGGCGAATTGCTCGATCCTCTCCGGTGTTGAACAGTGATAAGGGCTGCCCGGCCAGGGGTTGAACGGGATCAGGTTGATCTTGGACGGAATGCCCTTGATCAGCCGGATCAGGGCACGGGCATCATCATCACTGTCATTGATGCCGTCGAGCATAACGTATTCCCAGGTGATGCGGCGGGCATTCGACAGGCCGGGATAATTCCGGCAGGCGTCGATCAGCACTTCCAGCGGGTATTTGCGGTTGATCGGCACCAGTTCATTGCGGAGATCATCCCTGATCGCGTGCAGCGAGATCGCCAGATTGACCCCGAGATCCTCGCCGGTACGGAAAATTTCCGGCACAACACCGGAGGTGGACAGCGTGATCCGCCGCTTGGAAAGGCCGATCCCCTCACCGGACATGGCGATCCGCATCGCGGTCGCGACATTATCATAGTTGAACAGCGGCTCGCCCATCCCCATGAGCACGATATTGGTCAGCCTGCGGCCTTCCTTGCCGGCGGGCCAGTCCCCCAGTTCATCCATGGCCAGCATGATCTGGCCGGTGATTTCCGCCACCGTCAGGTTGCGGACAAGTTTCTGGGTGCCGGTATGGCAGAACGTGCAGGTGAGCGTACACCCCACTTGCGACGAGATACACAAGGTTCCCCTGTCTTCTTCGGGGATATAAACAGTCTCCGCCTCGTTGCCGTCTTCGAAACGCAGCAGCCACTTGATCGTGCCGTCGCTGGAAACCATCCGCCGTGTCACCAGCGGCCGCGAGACCATGAAGGCCTCGGCGAGGTCCTGGCGCACCGGCCGGGCCAGATCAGTCATGTCATCGAAACGGGTGACACCGTGCCGCCAGACCCAGCGCCAGATCTGCCGTGCCCGAAAGGCCGGCAGCCCGCGCGCCTTGATCGCCTCTTCCAAGGCCGGCTGATCAAGCCCGAGCAGATCAACAGGCGCATCGGCAGAAACCGCGGCCGTATCGTCATGGCGGGCAGGTTCGGCCATATCAGTTACAGGCCTTGTCGATCATGCCCATGGCTTTGGTGAAACCGCTGAGCGAATAGGTGTCGATTGTCGTGTTGCCGGGGCTGGAAATGCCCTTGACCTTGAGCGTCCGGCCTCTTTTCATGGCCTTGACGAGAGCCTGATCATCTTCGGGCTTGGTGGCCCAGGCCCGGGTTTCCACCGAAAACAGGCTGAATTTCTTTTTCCCGTCGATGGTGAACTGCACCGGCTCACCTTCCTTGAAGCGGTAGCCGGCAATGCTGCTGACAATTCCGCGTTCATCGGGGTTGTTGCTGTGATGGGTCACAAAAACCCGGGTATCACCGCGGTTGTTGCGATCATACTTGCCTTCGTACTTGATCGGCACGCTGGTGATAAAACAGATACTGTCCTTGCCCTTCCCTGACCGGAAGGCTTCCCATTTGCCACTGGTCCCGAGGCGTTCATCGGAAGCATGAGCCGGGAGGCTGACAAAACCGGAGGCGACCATCAGGCAGGCAGCAAGACCATACGTAAGAAAGGAGGCTTTCATGGCGTCTATTCTATCCTTTGTTCGAGCAGTGAGGCGACCGCCCCTAAAATTTCAGAAACAGCGGCAAAATTCAATCCCTGTCATCAGTGTCAGCAAGATGCCGCCGCTTTTTCTTCTTCAGCCAGAGCGGTTCCCCGAAACCTGCCTCGGGCATCGGGGCCGGAGCCCCGCCCGGCATCAGCGGCCGTTCCGGCCAGGCCTGCATCGATTGCAGCCGGTCATAGAGAACCAGCGCCCCGGCCACCGCCAGGTTAAGCGAAAATCGTGTCGGTATTTTGACAATGTGATCACACAGCGAGACCATCTCAGGGCTGAGCCCAGTCCGCTCCCCCCCGAGCACATAGGCGGCGGCACGCGGATGCCGAAAACTCGGCAGATCATGGGCATCATCAGTGATCTCAATGCCGACAAGGCTGCATCCTTCAGGCAGGCTGAAATCCCGGATATGCTCGGAAAGATAGAGCGGCATCTGTTCAATGGATTTTGACGTATCGGTCTGGGCGATCTCGCGCTTGCTAATCGCCCCACCCACCAGAAAGGCAAAAGACGCCCCGAAGGCGTGGGCTGTCCGGATCACTGCCCCGGCATTGCGCGCCTTGCTGACCCCCTCGACCCCCAATGCCGCATAGCCGCGCATCAAGACGAGCCATCTTTCTGGCCGGTCGCCGCGGCCATGGTGTTCATCGCCCGGGCCAGCGCCAGATCCAGATCCGTCACCCCGCCCTTATCATGGGTGGTCAGAGTCACATCAACCTTGTTGTAGACATTGAACCATTCCGGGTGATGATCCATTTTTTCGGCCGCGATCGCCGCCCGGGTCATGAACCCGAACGCAGCATTGAAATTGGCAAACCGGAATTCACGGGTGATGGCCTTGCCGTCTTCGCGCAAAACCCAGCCCGGCAGTTCCGCCAGCCGATCGGGAAGATGAGAGAGATCAATCAGGTCAGCCATGGTCAATCCTTTACGGTTTCATGAAGCAGGGTTTCAACATAGGGCAGAACGCGTTCCACGATCACCGTCACCCCTGCCGGATTCGGGTGAATACCATCATCCTGATTGAGATGCGGCTCCAGCGCAACGCCATCGAGGAAAAAAGGATAGAAGACGATCTTGGCACCACTGGCCTTGGCTTTTTCCACCACACGGGCAAAGGCACGGTCAAAGGCCTCGCCATAGGATTGCCCCATATTGGCGGGGGATTTCATGCCCGCCAGCAGCACCGGCAGCCCACGATCGATGATCGCCGTCAACACCTGATCGAGATTGGCCTCGAGTGCTTCCGGAGGCAGCCCGCGCAAGGCATCATTGCCGCCCAGCACAACCATGACAGCATCGGGATTATCAGCCAGCGCCCAGTCGATCCGGCTGGCACCACCGGCACTGGTGTCGCCCGAGACACCACCATTGAGCGCCGTGACCGCATGGCCTTTCTGCCGCAACATGGCTTCCAGCCGAACCGGGAACGCCTCCTTCGCCGGCAGGCCATACCCTGCGACGAGGCTGTCCCCGAACACCAGCAGCCGGGTTTCACCAGCCTCCCGGGCCAGCACCTGATCACCCGGCCGTATCAGCATGGCAAGCAGAACGCCCAGCCAGAGAAAATATTTGAATTTTATCATCATCAGGATCATATCAGTTTTGTCACCACGATGATTAAGGAAATACACCGATATGCCCGACGCCTCAACCACCGCTATCATTCGTCTCGATGCGGTCAGTCTTTCCATGCCCAGCCGTGCCGGAAAGGTCGATATTCTGAACAGCATGAACCTTGCCATCGAGGCCGGTGAAACTGTCGCCATGCTCGGGCCTTCAGGGGCGGGCAAGACGACCGCCATGATGGTGATGGCCGGGCTCGAGGGCGTCTCCACCGGCAAGGTGACTGTCGCCGGTCACGATCTTGCTTCCCAGAATGAAGATGCGCTGGCGCGTATCCGACGCGATCATGTCGGGATCATCTTTCAGGCCTTTCGGCTGATCCCCTCAATGACCGCTCTTGAAAACACGGCCATCCCGCTGGAACTTGACGGGGCATCCGCTGCCTTCGACAAGGCCCGGGCGGCGCTGGTCGATGTCGGGCTCGGTCACCGGCTTGATCATTTCCCGGATCAGCTCTCAGGCGGGGAACAGCAGCGGGTGGCCATCGCCCGGGCCATTGCCACCGGCCCTGATATTCTGCTTGCCGATGAACCGACGGGGAACCTCGATCAGGCCACAGGCAGCGAGATCATGGATCTGCTCATGGCCACGGCTGAACGCCACAATACGGCGCTTGTGCTGATCACCCATGATGAACAGCTGGCGACACGCTGCAGCCGCATCATCCGCATTGCCGATGGCCGTATTGCCGCCGACAGCAGGAAAGGCTGATCCGATGAAAGGAGCATCGTGGCGTCTGGCCCTGACCCTGGCCCGACGTGAGATACGCGGCAGCATCAGCCAGTTCCGTGTCTTTCTTGTCGCCCTCATGCTCGGGGTGACGGCGATCGGGGCAGTGGGCAGTATTGCCGCATCGATGCGTGGCGGCATTGCCATCAATTCGCGGCTGCTGTTCGGCGGCGATATCGAAGCGAGCAGCACCCACCGGCCGGTACCGGCGGAAATGCGGCAGGCCATGCAGGGCCTCGGCAGGATGTCATCACTGGTCACCATGCGGGCCATGCTCGGTACCGCTGATGCGCCCCAGCCGATCCGCCGTCTGGTCAATCTGAAGGCGGTTGATACAGCCTGGCCGATGATGGGCAGCCCGACCCTTGAACCGGCCCAGCCTGTGGCCGATGCGCTGCGGCTGGTCGATGGCCGCCCCGGGGTGATTGTCAATCCCGGGCTGTTGCGGGTGCTCGGGCTGGCTGTCGGTGATACCGCCCGTCTTGGTGATACCGAGGTGGTGATCACCGCCGGGCTGATCAACGAGCCTGACCAGAATTTCGGTTTCGGGGCGCTGGCACCGCGGGTGATCATCGCCCTCGACCACCTGCCGCTGACCGGGCTGGACAAGCCCGGGGCGCTGATGACGTATCGTGAACGGCTGCTGCTCGACCAGCCGGAACGCGCCAAGACCTATCTTTCATCCCTGCGTGATCTCAGCGGCAACAGCCTCACCCGCCTGCGGCATCACCTCGAAGGGTCGGCCGGGTTTGACTCCTTTCTTGACCGGACGGAAACCTTCCTGACGCTTGTCAGCCTGACCGCCCTTCTGATCGGCGGCCTCGGTGTCTCATCGGCCGTGCGCGCCTGGCTTGGCCAGCGGATGCCGGTACTGGCAACGCTGAAATGCCTCGGGGCACCAGCGCGGCTGATTTTCCGGATCTATTTCCTGCAGGTGATCTTTCTGGCCATGCTCGGCACCTTCACCGGGCTGGTATTGGCGGCCATGGGCCCGCTGCTGGCGGAACAGCTGCTGGGGTCGCGTTTTGCCATCCCCATGGAAGGCGGATTACACCCGAAACCGCTGCTCGTGGCGGCAGGCTTCGGCCTCTTGACCGCAGTGGCATTTTCACTGTGGCCACTGGGCAAGGCACAGGAAGTCAAACCGGCAGCCCTGTTCCGGACCCTGATCACACCCCCCGAAGGCCGCCCGCACTGGCGGTTCCTGATCGCCATTCTGGCCGTCTCGGTGATGCTGATCGTCCTGACCATGATGGCGACAACCAGCCTGCCGCTTGCCCTCGGTTTTGCGGGCGGGCTGGCGGCAAGCCTGATCGTCCTCACCTTTGTCAGCGAAGTGGTGATGCGGGTGGCCAAGCGCCTGCCGATGCCCCGCAACACGGCCCTGAGACTGGCCATGGCCGGGCTTGTTCGCCCCGGCAACAACACCCGTGGGGTGATCATCACCTTCGGGCTGGGGCTGGCAGTGCTGGTTGCGATCACGCTGGCTGAAAACAACATGAACGGCCAGATCAACGATCGCCTCGATCGTGATGCCCCGGCCTGGTTCTTCATCGATATCCAGCCCAGTCAGAAACAGCAGTTTGACGCCATGACCAGCACCGCTGTCGGTGCCGAAAACGTCCAGATGGTGCCGATGGTACGGGGCCGTGTTGTCGCCCTTGCCGGGGTGGCTTCCGAGGATATCGACGCGCCTTCATCCGAAGCCTGGATCCTTAACGGTGACAGGGCCCTGACCTGGTCACCGACAGCCCCGGCAGGCAATATTATCGTGAAGGGGGAATGGTGGCCGGAGGATTACCGCGGGGCACCGCTTGTTTCCATGGATGATGAGGCCATGGTGGCGTTCGGGCTGGAACTGGGTGACAGCGTCACGCTCAATATCGCCGGCCGGGAGATGGTCGCCACCATCGCCAGCAGCCGACAGATCGAGTGGGAGAATTTCGGGCTCAATTTCGTCTTTATCCTGTCACCGGGGATGATCGACAAGGCTCCCCATAACTGGGTGGCCGCCGTCTATACCGATGACCCGGAAATCGAGGCTGCGATTGACCGTGATGTCGCCCGGGCGATGCCCAATGTCTCCTCGGTTTCAGTGCGTGAGGCGGCGGCAACGGCCGGTCGCATTCTCGGGCTGGTCTCCACCGCCATCCGGATCACTGCGACGATCACGCTGATCGCCGGTTTTGCCGTGCTCGCCGGTACTGTGGCCGCGAGTGAGACCCGGCGTATCCATGCCGCCACGATCCTCAAGGTGCTGGGGGCGGAACGGCGCGTGATCCTGACTTCCTATATTGCCGAATACGCTATTCTTGGCGGAATCACGGCTCTGGTGGCGATGGTGATCGGCGGGATCGCCTGCTGGGCGCTGATGACAGGGTTTCTGAACAGCAGTTTCACCTTTCCGCCCGGGCTTGCCCTGCAGGTTACCGGCGGCGGCATGGTCGCCACGGTGGCGCTGGGGCTGGTCGGGGCGGCCCGCAGCCTGTCGCGGCGGCCGGGCCCGGTGCTCCGTGATGAATAACCGCAGCGGCTCTTGTCTGATCCGGCCAATCGCGCTATGGAGAGTGCCATGACTGACACCAACACCATCAAAAAAGTCGTGCTGGCCTATTCCGGCGGCCTCGACACTTCCGTGATCCTGCGCTGGCTTCAGGATGTCCATCAGGCCGAGGTGGTGACTTTCACCGCCGATCTTGGCCAGGGAGAGGATATAGAACCTGCCCGGGCGAAAGCCGAAAGCATGGGCATCAGCGAGATCTATATTGAAGACCTGCGCGAGGAATTTATCCGTGATTATGTCTTCCCCATGTTCAGGGCCAACGCGCTCTATGAAGGCGAATACCTGCTCGGCACGTCAATCGCCCGGCCGCTGATCGCCAAGCGGCAGATCGAGATTGCCCGCGAAGTCGGGGCCGATGCTGTCAGCCATGGTGCCACCGGCAAGGGTAATGATCAGGTGCGGTTCGAGCTGGGCTATTACGCGCTTGAACCCGCAATCAAGGTGATCGCCCCCTGGCGGGAATGGGACCTGACCTCCCGGACGAAACTGATCGAGTATGCCGAGCAGCATCAGATCCCCATCCCCAAGGACAAACGCGGCGAAGCCCCGTTCAGTGTTGATGCCAACCTGTTGCACATCTCCGCCGAGGGCAAGGTGCTGGAAGACCCCTGGGTCGAGCCGGAAGAATATGTCTACAGCCGCACCGTTTCGCCCATGGATGCACCGGATACGCCGGAAGAGATCAGCATCGAATTCAAGGCCGGTGATCCGGTCGCGATCAACGGCAAGGCCATGTCACCCGCCACCCTGCTGGCTGAACTCAACCGGCTTGGCGGCAAGCACGGGATCGGTCGGCTTGATCTGGTGGAAAACCGTTTTGTTGGGATGAAATCCCGCGGTGTCTATGAAACCCCCGGGGGGACAATTCTGCTCAAGGCCCGCCGGGCCATGGAATCGATCACGCTTGATCGCGGTGCAGCCCATGCCAAGGACGGGATGATGCCGCGCTATGCCGAACTCGTCTATAACGGGTTCTGGTTTGATGCCGAACGCGAAATGCTGCAAAAGGCGATTGATGCGACACAGGATAATGTCAGCGGCACGGTGCGGATGAAACTCTACAAGGGCAACACCATCATCACCGGTCGCAAATCACCGCATTCGCTGTATCACCCCGATCTGGTGACTTTCGAAGACGGGGCTGCCGATTACGATCAGTCCGATGCCCATGGCTTCATCCGCCTGAACGCCTTGCGGCTGCGCGTCCGAAAAATGCTGCAGGGGGATTAATCCTCGCAGACGGGCATCGTCACCGTGCCATCAGGGTTTTTCTGTTTCAAATAGACCTTGCTTGACGGGGCATAGGCATAGCCTGAGCGCCGCAAGCCGCTCTCGCACGGTGTGCTGGTGACGAATTCGTATGCCGCCACGCCGTTGCTGTGGCGGCTGAACTCGCGCATCTCTTCGGACGGCGCGACCAGCACAACGGCAATGATGATCATGAATGCAAGCATGGGTTTCTCCCTTTATCCAGTCTATCCATAATCGGCGTTTGAGGCAAAAAAGAACCGTGACTGTGGCAAAAAGGTGTTTCCCTCTTTTCCTGACCATGGAAACCCATATATAAGAAGGGAACAGATACTGGCGATCACGCCAACACCCCTCAAACCGAAAGGAACACGCCATGGCTTTTGAACTCCCTGATCTTCCCTATGCCCATGATGCGCTGGCCGCAGGCGGCATGAGCCAGGAAACGCTCGAATTTCATCATGACCTTCACCACAAGGCCTATGTTGACAACGGCAACAAACTGCTTGCCGGCTCCGGCCATGAAGACAAGTCGCTGGAAGATATCGTCAAGGCCACCTATGAAAGCGGGGCTCTGGTCCAGTCCGGCCTGTTCAACAATGCCTCCCAGCATTGGAACCATATCCAGTTCTGGGAAATGATGGGGCCGACAGGCCGTGATATGCCGTCAGAACTCGAAAGCGCGATCGTTGACAGTTTCGGTTCCGTCGATGCCTTCAAGGAAGCCTTCTGTGCTGCCGGTGCAGGCCAGTTCGGCTCGGGCTGGTGCTGGCTCGTCAAGGATACCGATGGCGGGCTTAAGGTCACCAAGACCGAAAACGGCGTCAACCCGCTGTGCTTCGGCCAGACTGCGCTGCTCGGCTGCGATGTGTGGGAACATTCCTACTATATCGATTTCCGCAACAAGCGCCCGGCCTATCTGACCAATTTCCTCGACAATCTGGTCAACTGGGAAAACGTTGCCTCACGCCTCTAGGGCGATCACCACATCCACAGGGGGCGCCAGACGCCCCCTTTTCAATTTGCGGAGATGATCATGAACCTTTCAGACAGCAGCCTTGTCAAAACCGACAGCTATATCAACGGCACCTGGCGTGATGCCGGCAGCAGCCGTTTCGCGCTCCACAACCCGGCGACCGGGGAAAAACTTGCCGATATCGCCGATCACGGTGCTGATACTGTCCGTGAAGCGATTGAGGCGGCAGCGACAGCACAGAAAGCCTGGGCGGCACGCACCGCCAAGGACAGGGCCATGCTGATGCGTGCCTGGTTCAATCTGGTCATGGAGAACCAGGAAGACCTGGCCCAGATCATCACTGCTGAAATGGGCAAACCGCTGGCGGAATCCCGGGGCGAGATCGCCTATGGGGCCTCGTTCATCGACTGGTTTGCTGAAGAAGGCCGCCGCATCACCGGTGACGTGCTGCAACCGCATTTGACCGACAAACGCCTGATGGTCCTGAAACAGCCGATCGGGGTTGTCGCCGCGATCACGCCATGGAATTTCCCCAACGCGATGATCACCCGCAAGATTGCCCCGGCGATTGCTGCAGGCTGCGCGGTGGTGCTGAAACCGGCGGAGCAGACACCGCTGTCGGCGCTGGCACTGGCAGAACTGGCAGACCGGGCCGGGATCCCCGCCGGGGTGATCAACATCGTCTGCGGCATGGATGCCCCGGCCATGGGTCACGAGATGACGACCAATGATACCGTCCGCAAGGTGACCTTTACCGGGTCAACGGAAGTCGGCCGGATTCTCATGCGGCAATCCGCCGATACGATCAAGAAGGTGAGCCTCGAACTGGGCGGCAATGCCCCGCTGATCGTCTTTGATGATGCTGATATCGATGTCGCCGTGCGCGAGACCCTCGCCTCGAAATTCCGCAATGCCGGGCAGACTTGTGTCTGTGCCAACCGGATTTTTGTCCAGGCCGGAATCTATGATGCTTTCAGCGCGGCACTGACGGAAAAGGTTGCGGCGATGAAGGTCGGCAATGGGGCAGATGACGGCGTTGCCATTGGCCCGCTGATCGACAATCAGGGGCTTGAGAAGGTTGTTCGTCACGTTGATGACGCCCTCGCCAAAGGCGCCAAGGCTGTGGTCGGCGGCTCCCGCCATGAACTTGGCACGACGTTTTTTGAACCCACCGTGCTGACAGGCATGACCACCGATATGCAGGTGTATCAGGAAGAAACCTTCGGCCCGGTTGCGCCGCTGTTCAAATTCGAGACCGAAGAAGATGTCATCGCCATGGCCAATGATACTGTCTTTGGGCTCGCCGGTTATTTCTTCGCCCGTGATATGGCGCGGGTCTGGCGGGTCGCAGAAGCCCTCGAATACGGGATCGTCTCGGTCAATACCGGGATTTTCTCGAACGAGGTGGGGCCGTTCGGCGGCGTCAAGCAATCAGGCATCGGCCGCGAGGGCTCCAAATACGGGATCGACGATTTCCTTGAGTTGAAATACGTCTGCCTCGGTGAGATTTAGGGGGAGCTCTCCTCCTCTATCCCCGCCTGTTTGAGGATTTTGAG
>JBMHCY010000038.1:0-10541 GCA_049889655.1 Puniceispirillales bacterium (SeqCode) | reverse complement strand
GAGAGCACATCATCACGCGGCGCCGCGGCCAGGGCGGTCACATCCGGCCAGCGGCTGATGAACGCCTCAAAATAGGATTTCACCGTGGCCACGGTTGTCTGTTGCAGCATGACCTCGGAAAGCCAGACCGCATAGGGATCGGGCTTCTCGCCGATGGGGGCCCGCCAGGGCAGAACCCGGCCATGGGTCTCATACCAGCCCAAAAGGGCTGATGCAGCAGCATGGTGGCGATCGGAACGGGGCTGGTGTATCATCATCAAACCGGGTGGCAGGGCTTTATCCCATGCTAGACCGGCACGACGCATCATTCAACTGCAGGCCCGCCCCATGACCCGGCATCAACGCGGCAAGACAAGACGGCTCAACACCCTGACCGACAGGCTGATCAGCCCGGCCCTGCGGCGCCGCGGCATCAGCCTCAGCCGGATTGTCACCGAATGGCAGAGCATTGCCGGTGAGGCGGCGACGTGGTCAGAACCGGCGATGATCCGCTTCCCCGAGGGCGAAAGCCGCAACGGGACCCTGACTGTGTCGATCCGCTCCGGCCGCGGCCCGGAAATGCAGATGCTGACACCGATGATCATCGAAGGCTGCAACGCTGTTTTCGGCTATGCGGCAATCGGCCGAATCAGCATCACCCAGAGCGCCGTCTCGGCCACCGGCAGCACCCTAGAGGCACCTCCAAAACGCCGCAAACCCCGCCCGATCAGCGAATCCGAACTGGCTGTGCAACAGAACAGGCTGGCCTCGGTGAAGGACGAAAACATCCGCAAAACCCTTGATAACCTTGGCAAGTCAATCTTCCGCCGCGAGGATTAACCGAGGCCCTGCTTGAGGGGCTGAACAGCAGGGCCGCGAGGCCGCCGATGCGCCTGTCATTTCCATGGACAGTCTCCCCAAAGATACAGTATGGTGTAGCCATGATGAAAAAAGACACATTATCTAGTTATAGCCTCCATCCTACTCGCCGCAGAATGCTGGGCATGGGGATCGGTTTTGGCCTAGCCTCGCTGCTGCCTGCAGGGGCAGCCCAGGCTGTTGATCTGGACACGGCTCTCAAGCCGCGGATTATCGGTGATCCCAACGCCCCGATGCATATGGCGGAATATTTTTCGCTGTCATGCAGCCATTGTGCGAATTTCCATAAAAACACCTTCAAGCAGATCAAGAAAGACTGGATCGATACCGGCAGGCTGCGCTTTGAGTTTCGGGATTTCCCTTTGCGCGGCCCCGCCATCTATGCCCATGCGCTGGCCCGGGCAGTGCCTGTTGATGCCTATGAAGGCATGATCGATGTGCTGCTCAACCAGCAAAAGGAATGGGCCACCGCCGAAGATCCTGTCTCAGAACTGGCGCGGATTGCCCGCATTGCCGGGATCGGCCGGGATCGTTTTGTTGAGATCATCCAGAACAGACCTCTCCTTGAAGGCATCGTGAAGATTGCCCAGAAGGGGTATGACACCTGGAGCATCCAGTCGACGCCCAGTTTCGTCATCAATGATGAGGACGTGATCCGGGGTGATGTCGGTTACGAGAAGTTTCTTTCAGCGCTGAATACAGCATCCACCTGAATTTCAGGGGAAGACCTTGCTTTTCAAGAATCTCAAAATGACCGGCTTCAAATCCTTCGCCGAACCAGCGGAGATCACCATCGATGATGGCCTGACCGGTATTGTTGGCCCCAACGGCTGCGGCAAATCCAATATTGTCGAAAGCCTGCGCTGGCTGATGGGGGAAAGCTCGGCCAAATCGATGCGCGGTAGCGATCTTGAAGATATCGTCTTCAGTGGCACGGCCAGCCGGCCTTCGCGCAATTTCGCCGAAGTCACCCTGACCCTCGACAATGCCGAGATGGATGCCCCGGGGCCGTATAACGCCAGCCCTGAGATTGAGATCTCCCGGCGGCTCGAACGCGGTAAAGGGTCGAGTTTCAGGATCAACGGCAAATCGGTTCGATCAAAGGATGTCCAGCTGCTTTTTGCCGACATGGCCACCGGGGCCCGATCATCGGGGATCGTCAGCCAGGGCAAGGTGGATGCCCTGATCAACGCCAAGCCCCGTGACCGCCGCAATCTGCTTGAAGAAGCTGCCAATATCAGCGGCCTGCACCAGCGCCGCCACGAAGCTGAATTGCGGCTCAACACCGCCGAAAACAACCTTGAACGGCTCGAAGACATTCTCATCCAGCTGGATGAACAAAAAGCTGCGCTGATGAAACAGGCCCGGCAGGCGGCACGCTACCGGTCCATCGCCGACCGGATCCGCAAGGCGGATGCACATCTGCTGCTGGCACGGATTACCGCTGCCATGGCCCGTCTTGATGACGCCGAAAGCCAGTTGCGCGAAGCCGAACGTCAGGTTGCCGCCGCCACAGAAACCGCTTCTAAGGCCCTGCGCCAGCGCGATCGAGCTGCCGAAGCCCTGCCGCCCCTGCGCCAGGCGGAATCTGAAAAGGCCGCTGAAAGACAGCGGCTGACGCTGGCCCGCACCGAGCTGGATAATGAAGAAGCCCGGGCACGCCGGGCCGCCGAGGATATCGCGGCCCGCCAGCAACAGATCGATACCGATATCACCCGGGAAAACCAGCTGCTTACCGATGCCGAGAAAGCCCTTGAGGGGCTAACCACCGAAGCCGGGCAACTGGCGGCAGAAGATGCTGCTGAAAAGCCGCGTCTGGCCGAGGCTGCCAGCCGCCTTGCCAGTGCCCGCAGCGAAGCCGATGCTGCCGAAAAGGCACTGGCGGATGCGGCTGCCCGCAGCCGGGCGGCAGAACGCGAGCAGGAAAACCTGTCGCGGCGCAGGCAGGACCTGCAACATCAGCGTGATAGCGCCGAGACCGCCCTGGCGGCGATTGATCTCAATGCCCTGCAGGAAGACGCCCGCACCATCGCCAGCCGCAAGGCCGAGGCGGAAAAGGCGGTGGCTTCCATTCGCGAGGAAAAGGCCGGGCTCGAGGCCGGGCTGGAAGCGCGTCGGCAGAAACAGGCCGAGACCACCAGCGCACGCGCCGAAGCACAGGAAAATCTGGCTCGAACACGGGCTGAAGCCGAGGCGCTGGCTTCACTGCTGACCCCTGCCGATGCCGAGAGCGAAAACCCCATCTCCCAGGCGATCAGCATTGCCCCGGGCTATGAGGATGCTGTTGCAGCCGCCCTCGGTGATGCGCTCGCCGCCCCGATTGCTGAGGCAGGCCCCCGCTATTGGCGTGATTACGGCCGCAGCCCGATAGCCTGCCCCGATGGCGCCACACCGCTGGCTGACCATGTCGAGGCTCCGGCGGTTCTTGCTGCTGCCCTGTCCGGGGTCGGGCTGGTGGACACCGCCGCCGAGGCGCTGTCCTTGCAGGCGAAACTGACCCCGGGGCAGATGCTGACGAGCCGTGAGGGCGGGCTCTGGCGATGGGATGGCTATGTCCTCATGGGTGAAGGTGAACAGGCCGCGGCCCGGCGGCTGCGGCAGGAAGCCCGCTTGCGTGAACTCGAACAGCAGCAGGATGGTATCGCCCGGAAAGCCGCCGACAGCATCACTGCCGCCGAGGCCGCCGCCGCCGATGTGGTGGCGACAGAAACCACGCTCAACACCCTGCGCCAGCAGGAACAGGAGGCAAGCCAGCAGCTCAACGCCGCCCTGCGCGATGATGACCGTGCCAGTGCCGCGATCAGTGCCGCATCGGCCCGTGCCGAGGAATTGACAGGCATCAAGACGGCCTGTGATGAATCCCTCGCCGCGGTCGATGCCGAGATCGCCGGGCTCGCCGACAGCACGGCTCTCCATGATGCCGTGATTCGGCTGACATCCGAGGCTGAAGAAAAGCGACAGGCTCTCGCCGATGCCATGGGGGCTGAACGCGAAATCACCGGGGCCCGGATGATGCGCCAACGTCGCAACAATGAAATCGAGCGAGAAACCGGGCTCTGGCAGGATCGCCAGAAAGGGGCCCATCAGCGGATTGATGAACTGAACCAGCGCCGCAGCAATGCTCGGGCTGAGGCGGAAAATCTTGCAGGCGTCCCGGAAATGATCCGCCAGAAACGTGATCAGCTGGCCGAAACCCTCGAAGGGGTCGATGCCGAACAGCAGGCGGCCGCGGATACGCTTGCTGCCGCGGAAACAGCCCTGCAACTCGCCGAAAACACCCTGCGTGATGCTGATCAGGCTCTTGCCCGCGAACGCGAATCCCTGATCCGGCTCGAATCATCCCGCGATATGGCCCGCCAGGAACAGGCGGCCATCGTTGACCGCATTCGTGAACGGCTTGATGCAAGCCCCGATGATCTGGGCAGCATGGCCGGGCTTGCCGCCGATGACGCTATCGATACGAGCGACGAGGCCATCGCCGTGCTCGAACAGCGCTATGAGCGGCTGATCCGCGAGCGTGAGAATGTCGGCCCTGTCAACCTGCGCGCCGAAGAAGAAATGCAGGAGGTCGAAGAACGCATTCTCGGGCTTGAGGCCGAACGCGATGATCTGATCGCCGCCATCGGCAAACTGCGGACAGCGATCAACCAGCTCAACCGTGAAGGCCGCGAGAGGCTGCTCAAGAGTTTTGCTGATGTGAACCGCTATTTCGGGGCGATTTTCAATTCGCTCTTTGATGGGGGAACGGCTGAAATTTCCCTGACAGAAGCTGAAGACCCGCTTGAGGCAGGGCTCGAAATTCTGGCCAGCCCGCCGGGCAAGAAACTGCAATCACTGTCTCTGCTTTCCGGGGGGGAGAAGGCACTGACGGCCATTGCCCTCATCTTTGCAGTGTTTCTCACCAACCCCTCACCGATCTGTATCCTCGATGAGGTCGACGCCCCTCTTGATGATTCCAACGTGGCGCGTTTCTGCGATATTCTGAACCAGATTGCCGATAAAACCGGCACGCGATTCATCATTGTGACGCATCACCGCCTGACCATGGCCAGAATGGACCGTCTCTACGGGGTTACCATGGAACAGAAAGGGGTCAGCCGCATCGTTTCGGTTGACCTGCAAACCGCTGAAAGATTTGATAAAAGTGCCTAAACGCCAGCCGATGGGACACTATGCCCCACCCTCATGAGCCGGATTGGCCAGCTTACTCTTGACAGGTTACCCCGCTGCCCATAGTTTACGGGCAATTTCGGCAGGCCCGAAATAACCTTAAGGCGCAAGTTGGGGGTGACTGCAATCTCCGGTAAATCTTCACGGCAATCCGAGGACGAGACCAACGCCTCGCCAGAAACCAAAGGCGAGACGCTCGACCAACTCAAACAACGGATCGATGCCGCGGCTGAAAACCGGGAAAGCAAAGACCTCAGAAACAAGCGCGCGGGGCTGCCCGCAGAAGCAGCAGCCCTGATCGGCCGGATCGCCACGGAAATGGTGGCAGGTTTGGCGGTTGGCGGGTTCATGGGCTGGATGCTGGATCGCCTGTTGGGAACAACACCGCTCTTCATGATCGTGTTGTTCTTTTTTGGCGCAGCCGCCGGAATGATGAATATATGGCGCATGGCCAAAGGGCATGGGCTGAAAGTTGGCTATTTTGACCAGAAGACGGATAAGTCTGACGGTAATGACAGGACAGGATGACCGATCATGCATTCGCCGGTTGAACAGTTCACCATCAAGGCTCTTCTGCATCTTGAACTCTTTGGTTACGACGTATCCTTTACCAATTCTGCACTTTTCATGATCCTGTCGGTGATGCTCAGCTGCGTCTACCTGACCTGGGCCATGCGCAAACAGGATATGGTCCCCGGCCGGGTCCAGGCCTCGGCTGAGATGCTGTATGAATTCGTCTCGGACATGGTCAAGAGCAATGTCGGTCATGAAGGCCGGCCGTTCTTCCCGTTCGTCTTCACCCTGTTCATCTTCCTGCTGTTCGGCAATATGCTGGGGCTGATCCCCTATTCCTACACCTTCACCTCGCAGATCGTGGTGACCTTCGTCCTCGCCGCCTTTATCTTCATCGGCGTGACACTGGTGGCGCTGATCAAGCACGGCACTCATTTCTTCAGTTTCTTCGTGCCGCCCGGGGCGCCGAAGGTGCTGATCCCGTTCCTCATCATTATTGAGGTGATCTCGTATTTCGTCCGTCCTGTGAGCCTGTCTGTGCGACTGTTCGCCAATATGCTTGCCGGGCATACCATGCTCAAGGTTTTTGCCGGTCTTGCTGTGATGCTGACAAGCGCCGGCGGGGTCTTCATGGCCGGTTCCGTGCTGCCTTTCCTGGCGCTCATCGGCCTGACCGGACTTGAGGTGCTTGTCGCCGGGCTTCAGGCCTATGTGTTCACCATCTTGACCTGTATGTATTTGAATGATGCGTTGCACCTGCACTAGGGCACGCTGAACCGATCCGTCCGCAAGGGCGGTAATGATCCAACATGACAACCTAGGAAGGATATGGATTATGGAAGCTGAAGCTGCAAAACTGATTGGTGCTGGTATTGCCGTTCTGCCGCTGCTCGGTGTGGGTATTGGTATTGGTAATATCTTCTCCTCTCTGGTCAACTCGATCGCCCGTAACCCGTCGGCCCGTAACGATGTCTTCGGCATCGGTATTCTCGGCTTTGCCCTGACGGAAGCGATCGCGCTGTTCGCGCTCGTTGTTGCCCTGCTTCTGCTCTTCGTATTCTGATCATTCGTGTCCGGGGGCGGAAGCGTGCTTCTGCCCCGGACAGCGGATCAGAACGAAAAGCAGATACGCCTTGACGGGACAAGAGATATGACCAGATCGTCACTTGAAAAACTGGGATTGAGCCTGATCGGCATTGCTTCGGCGACGCCGGTACTTGCTGCCGGAGACAGCGAGGGCGGCCTGCCGCAGCTCGATTTTTCCACCTGGCCTACCCAGATCTTCTGGCTGGTCGTTTCCTTTGCCGTCGCCTATGTGCTGATGCAGCGGGTTGTGACGCCGCGTATTGCATCGGTGCTTGAAGAACGTCACACGCGTCTCGAAAACGATATGCAGATGGCGCGTCAGGCCACTGACGATGCTGAAAACCTGCGGCAGAATTTTGAGAAGACCCTTGCCGACGCCCGCGCCGAGGCCAGCGAAAAGACCCGGGACAGCCTTGCCGCTGCCCAGGCCGAAGCCGAAAAGAAAAATGCGGCTGCAGCCAAGCGTATCGCCGGCCGGATCGAAAAGGCCGAAGCCCGGATCAGCGAAGCCCGTGACGAGGCGCTGAAAGAACTGGGGGATGTGGCCACCCAGGGTGCGATTGATGCCGCAGCCATGCTGACCGGGATCAAGATCACCAAAACCGATGCCAAAAAGGCTGTTGCCGCCGCCGCCAAGGCGATGCCAATGGCCAAGGAGCAGAACTGATGGATGCAGGACACGCACCGATGATCAATGAAGGCGTCTGGGTTGCCCTTTCCTTTGTCGTCTTTGTCGCGCTTGTCTGGAAACGCGCCGGGTCAGCCATGGCCACCATGTTTGACAAACGCGCCGATGAAATCCGGTCCACGCTTGAGGAAGCCCGCACCCTGCGGGATGAAGCCCAGAACGAGCTGAAGAAATACCAGAAGCTCAACCGGGAAGCCGCTGCCGAGGCCGAACAGATCACCGCCAATGCGCTGGCTGCTGCGGAATCAATCCGCGACAATGCCGCCAAGGCTGCCGAAGCCTCGATCAAGCGCAAGGAAGATCAGGCTGCTGCCAAGATCAAGGCCATGGAAGCCGAGGTCGTGGCAGAACTGCGTGAACGGGCGGCCGAACTGGCCACCGCTGCCGCTGCCTCCCTGATCACCACAAAACTGGATGACAAATCCGGCCAGGACCTGATCCGCAAGGATATTGAGCAGATCAAGAAGATCGGCTGATCACATCTCTATGATGGTATGAAGAGGCAGAGCCTGAGGGGTTCTGCCTTTTTTATTGCACCGCCCGGCCGAGGCCGATCACCACCCGGGTGCCTTCGGGAACATCTACACTGAACGGAAACACCGGCCGAGATTTGGTCTTAAGGGTGCCGATATAGGCTTCGTCTTCATAGATATCGCGCCCGACAACCTGATCATCGGCATCGAGATAGACCAGCGTTAGATCAACCTTAACGCGTTCGTTGACCGTTATTTTTTCATCAAGACGGCGGATGAACAGCCCCAGTTCGACCTCCATCCGGTGGCCGCCTTCGATGGCATAACAGCGGGTGCCGACACCGTTGAGCCGCATCGTGACCTCCTGGCCATGGTCGGCGCCGGTCAGCGCAACATTATCATAGCCGTCACGGGCACTGACAGACGGGCATTCCACGTAGTCGGGCTCAAATGTCGAACACGATGCCAGCATCCCCGCGCCGATGACGGGTATCAGCATTTTTTTCATGAGAGACAAGGCAGGGACGGAAACAGCACGGTCAGCCATGGGACGTTCTTTTCTTCACGTTACGATGCAACAACACTAGACCGTTTCCCCCTGTCTTTCAAGTTGACCTCGACAGGAAGTTAAAGCAGAACAGGCTCAGGATATGTTATCATCAGCGGGATATGACGATGCAGGATACCAAGATCATCAGACTGGCAACACCCCGGGGTTTCTGCGCCGGGGTGGACCGTGCTGTCCGCATTGTCGAGGTGGCGCTGGAAAAGTTCGGCAGCCCTGTCTATGTCCGTCACGAGATCGTCCATAACCGCCACGTGGTCGATGGCCTCGCTGCAAAGGGGGCGGTGTTTGTCAAAGAACTCGATGAAGTGCCGGAAGGGGCCCCGGTGGTCTTTTCCGCCCATGGGGTGGCGAAAGCCGTGGTTGCCGAGGCAGATGCCCGCCGGATGATCGCTGTTGATGCCACCTGCCCGCTTGTCACCAAGGTCCATATCGAAGCCCACCGCCATGTCCGTGAAGGCTGCCATATCCTGCTGATCGGCCATGCCGGCCACCCCGAGGTGGAGGGCACGATGGGGCAGGTCCCGCCGGGGACGATGACGCTGATCGAAACGCCGGAAGATGCGGAAACGGTGATGCCGCCGGAAGGCATGGAAGTGGCCTTTGCCACCCAGACAACGCTTTCGGTCGATGATACAGCCGAGATGGTGGGCATATTGAAACGCCGGTTCCCCGAGATGAAGGGGCCTCGCGGGGAAGACATCTGCTATGCGACCACCAACCGCCAGCAGGCGGTCAAGGCCATAGCTGAAGGGGCTGATCTGGTGCTTGTGGTGGGGGCGCAGAATTCATCCAATTCGAAGCGGCTGGTTGAGGTGGCGTTGCGGGCCGGGGCGAGCGAGGCGATGCTCATTGCCGATGCCGATGCCCTCGACCATGCTCTCATTGACAAGGCCGGGGTGATCGGGCTTTCCGCCGGGGCTTCGGCCCCTGAAGTGCTGGTTGAAGGCGTTATTGCTGCCATCAGCGCCCGCCATGACACCCGTGTTGAAGAGGTGGAAACCGTCCGCGAGGATATCACCTTCAATCTTCCGGCTGCACTCAGGGATTAGAGATTATGGCTGTCTATACCCGCGTTGATGAAAACGAACTCGCGGCCTTTCTTGAGGATTATGACATCGGCACGGCCACCAGTTTTTCGGGCATCACCCAGGGGGTCGAGAACTCGAACTACCGGCTGATGACCGATCGCGGTGATTATATCCTGACGCTCTATGAAAAGCGCGTTGAGGCGGCTGACCTGCCGTTCTTCATCGGGCTGATGGGGCATATGGCACTGGCGGGGATTCCCTGCCCGGAACCTGTGGCCGGGCGTGATGGCGAGGTTCTGCGTCACCTCAACGGCCGCCCTGCCGCCATGGTCACCTTCCTGACTGGCACCTGGAATGCCCAGCCTGATGCCGCACGCTGTCGGGCGGTGGGGACAATGCTGGCCCGGATGCATCTGGCGGGACTTGATTTCAGCATGGAACGTCCAAATGCGCTGGCAGCCCCGGCCTGGCGCCCCCTGCTCACCTCCTGCCCGCAGGATGCCGCAGAATCCCTCTTGCCCGGGCTCTGGCCGAAAGCCGCCGAAAGGCTTGATGCCATCCTTGCCGCCTGGCCCGATGATCTGCCCCGGGGGGTGCTCCACGCTGACCTGTTCCCTGATAATGTGCTGTTCATTGGCGAGGATGTCACCGGCGTCATTGATTTCTATTTCGCCTGCAACGATATGCTCGCCTATGATCTGGCGATCCTGCTCAATGCCTGGTGTTTCGAGCCCGATGGCAGTTTCAATATCACCAAGGCACGTAACCTGCTGGCCGGATATCAGGATATCCGCCCCCTCAATGATGCTGAGATCGAAGCGATCCCCGTTCTCTGTCGTGGTGCGGCAATGCGGTTTTTCCTCACCCGGCTCTATGACTGGATCAACACCCCAGCCGATGCCCAGGTCAAGCCGCATAACCCCATGGATTACTGGAAGCGGCTGAATTTCCACTTCCAGGCCGAAAAACCCTCAGCCTACGGGTTTGACCGATGAGCGGCGATGTCGAGGTGGTGATCAATACCGACGGCTCCTGCCTCGGCAATCCCGGCCCCGGCGGCTGGGCGGCGATCCTGCAATATGGCAGCCATGAGAAGGAACTGGTGGGTGGCGAGGCCGAGACAACCAACAACCGCATGGAACTGACCGCGGTGATCA
>JBMHCY010000037.1:0-18634 GCA_049889655.1 Puniceispirillales bacterium (SeqCode) | reverse complement strand
ATCGAAGAGCGGGCGATCATTCCCGGCGGTGGTCGCCGCGGTGGTTTCGGTTTCAGGCACGGGCTCCACATCATCGGCGGCGGTAAAGGCGTTCACCGACCAGACAGTGATCTCGACCGCCATGCTGTCAACGGTGCGGCCAAAAAGTTTCCGGTAGGCCTCTTCGAAACGGCGCGCAAAAACCGCAGCATCCGGCCGGGCCACGTTATCGGCATCAAGGGCAATGGGGATCTCCCATCCTTGACCGGCATAGCGCATATAGGCCTTGTATTCTGACTGGATGGCCGCCTCGGCATCACAGGAACGGACAAAGCCGCGGGCTTCCTCTTCCATTTCGGCAAAGAGTGCCCTTACCGTCGCAGCATCGAAACCATCGAGCCGCATGAAGCGTGACCGGCTGGCTTCGAAACTGAACGGTGCACGCAGAAACCCGATGGCCGAGCCGACCCCGGCCCCTTCCGGGACGAGGCATTGATCAATGCCGAGTTTTTCACAGAGCCGTGCCGCGTGCAGGGGGGCCGCCCCGCCAAAGGCGATCATCGTGTACTGGCTCAAATCCTCGCCGTTTTCCACGGCATGAACCCGAGCTGCATTGGCCATGTTTTCATCGACCACTTCTGCCAGCCCCCAGGCGGCAGTGATGGCATCAAGATCAAGACGGTTGCCGATGGTCTCGGTTAGTGCGGTTTCGGCCTTTGTCGGGGAAAGCGTGATTGAGCCGCCCGCGAAATTGCCCGGGTCAAGTTTGCCCAGCACCAGATCAGCATCGGTGACAGCCGGGCTTTGCCCGCCCCGGCCATAGCAGGCAGGGCCGGGTTCCGAGCCGGCGCTTTCCGGCCCCACCCTGATCTGGTTGAGGCTGTCGACCCGGGCCAGCGAGCCGCCCCCGGCGCCGATTTCAACCATGTCGATGACAGGGATGGAGATCGGCATGCCTGAACCTTTCTTGAACCGGTAAGACCGGGCGACCTCAAAGACACGGGCGGTTTTCGGCATGCTGTCGCGGATCAGGCAGATTTTCGCGGTTGTCCCCCCCATATCGAAACTCAGGACGCGGTCAAGCCCGTGCCGGGCGGCAATATCGGCGGCAAAGATCGCCCCGCCTGCAGGGCCGGATTCAACCAGCCGCACAGGGAATTCCGCGGCGCTTTCCAGTGCCATGATACCGCCGCCGGAATGCATCAGGAACACCGGGCAATCGGCCCCTTCGGCAGCCAGCCGCTGGCGCAGCCGCAGCAGATAGGATTTCATCAGCGGCTTGATATAGGCATTGGCAATGGTGGTGTTGAAGCGTTCGTATTCGCGCATCTGCGGTGAGACTTCCGATGACAGCGAGACCATGGCATCCGGCAGTTTTTCTGCCAGGACCTCAGCGATCAGGCGTTCATGGGCATCGTTGGCATAGGCGTGCAGCAGGCCGACGGCAATGCTCTCGTAATTGCCCTGGGCGAGGGTTTCCGCAAGGGCTTCAACCGCCTTGCGATCAAGGGCGATCAGCACCCGGCCTTTGGCATCCACCCGTTCGCGGATCGTATAGCGGCGGTTGCGCGGCAACAGCGGGTCAGGCAGGACAAGATTGAGATCATACTGCTCGAACCGGCTTTCGGTTCGCATCTCAATGACATCACGGAAACCTTCGGTGGTGATCAGGGCTGTCCTCGCCCCGCGCCGTTCGATCAGGGCATTGGTGGCAAGCGTCGTGCCATGGATGATCTGGCCGATCTTGCCGGGCTTGATCCCGGCCTTGGCGGTGACCTGATGCAAACCGTCGATGATCGCATCTTCCGGGGCGGCATAGGTTGTCAGCACCTTGGTGGAAAATCGCCCCTGCGGCGTTTCCAGCACCACATCGGTGAAGGTTCCGCCGATATCCACGCCCAGCCGGACTGTTGCTGTTTTAGAAGAAGAAGCCATCATCTACCCGAATTCACTTTGCCACAGAAGAGTAGTCAATCCTGCCACAGGAGAGCAATACTATTTCGTCATGCCCGGGGCGGAATTGATACGGGATTTGGCGTAAACACCGGTTTTCCAGACAGCCAGCAGCAGCACCGGGTCTTTGCCGGTTTGCAGTGCATGGGAGATCCAGGACGGGTGGTGGCAGGTCATTCCCGGGCGGTATGGCTGCGTCCCACGATCGCCTGAGGTGATCTCCACATCGCCGGCAATCACCTGATAAATCTCTTCCGGGGCATGGCTGTGGAGAGGGTAGAGTGTCTCCGGCCCCAGCATCAGCAGGGTGACAAGCAGCTTCTCCGAGGCGAAAATCCCGGTATCCCCCGCCAGCATGACCCAGCCATAGCGGTCGAGGAAACTGGCCCCGAAATCAGCGGCATCGTAACTCTGCCGCCAGGGCAGGCTTGGGGCCAGCGTGCAGACCAGATCAAATGCCGTACCCGCCGCCCCGGGGCCGGGATGCGGCAGGGCGGGCAGGCCTTTGAGCACGGGCAGGGTGTTGGCCGCAAGGGGGGTGGCAGGCTCTTCGGCGGGGTTTGGCCAGCGTTCAAGTGCCCCCGCGACCCCGTGATCATTGCGGGCATGGCTCATGAGCCCGTGCAGCGCCGCCATCAGATCAAGCGGGGTGGCGGTCACCTCAGCTCCCCAGCCGGGCGGCAAGGAACGCGGTAAACGCTGCCCATGATTTGGTGTCCGCTGCTTCTTGATAGCGTTTTGAGCCAAACACGGTGAAGGCATGGGGTGCCCCGGAATACACCTGCATCTCATAGGCAACACCTGAGGCTTCCAGCTCCTGAGATAGGGCTGCCACATCTTCCATGGGAATGGCACGATCAGCCCCGCCATGGGCGATCAACAGTGGCGGCGTGGCGGCATCATAGCTTTGTCCTTCGGGCGTTTTCAGGCCGCCGTGGAAAGTAGCATACCCCATGATGCCCTCTGCTTTGCCGGACCGGGCAAGTTCAAGGGCGGCCGCACCGCCGAAACAATAGCCCATGACAACGGCCTGCCCTTCGCTGTGGTTGCGGGCTTCAGCCAGGCCACCGAGGATCAGGGCGCGCATCCGCTCACGGTCTTTGTAGAGTTTGCCGGTCTCGGCCTTTTTTGCTCCTGTATCAACTGGACGATTGCCTTTGCCATAGAGATCGACGGCAAAGGCATCATACCCCATGGCGGCGAGCATATCGGCACGTTTCATTTCATAATCGGTCAGTCCATCCCAGTCATGAATGACCAGAACAAGGCCTTTGGATGCCTCTTGTGCCGGGGCAAGATAGCCTTCAAAAGCTTCACCGTTGACTGAGTAGGTTCTGTTTTCACCTGCATGGGCTGCCCATGGCAGCAGTGCCATCATGATACCGACAATTAGGGTTTTCATCTCTATTCCTCCGTGTGTTTCAAGAGAGCCACGCAAATTGCAGTAGCCAAGGGCAATGCCCGTCTGCGATCTCAATGGCAGTGGCAAGGCCCTTCTTTAGATATGGGCACAAAGCCGCAGGGCATCAAGGATCGCACAGTGGATATCCCGGCTGCCTGCTGCATCGCCGATCCGGTAGAGGTGATAGCCCTCACCGGCAAATTCAGGCTGGGGGTCGGCGGTCACCAGACGGTCGACATCGATGACGCCGTTGTTGAGCGCAGCATCCTTCAGCGCGTGATACTCATCACCCTGCGGCTGGGTTCCGGCCTCCACCACCAGATGGTCATAGACCTGGGTGATCTCTTCCTGGGTGTGCATATTGCGGAGCGTGACCTCAACGCCGTTGTTATGGGGACGGGCGGCGATCAGATCATGATCCGGCTGCATCGCCACGCCTTTTTGATAGAAGCGTTTCATGAAAGGGGTCATCTCAAGCCGCATACATTCCATGCCGATGCTGGCATCCTGGCTGTTAATTGTCACCTGAGCCCCCTGATCGGCAAGCCAGTCAGCCGTGGCGAGTGCTGCCGCCCGGCCGGTGCGGTCATGGATCAGCACGGCACCGTCAAGGCTGGCCATGCCGGAGAGCACATCCCAGGTTGAATAGACCCGCGCACCACCCTCAACCCAGTCAGTATCAGGCAGCCCGCCGGTGGCGATGATCACCACATCAGGCTGTTCTGCCGTGACCATGGCGGCATCGGCAAAACAATCGGTGCGGATATCGACGCCGAGTATCTCGCATTCACGGGCCAGCCAGGTGATGATGCCGTGCAGATCACGCCGCCAGCCGGGCTTGCTGGCGAGGATCACCTGGCCGCCGAGCTGGCTGGCTGCCTCAAACAGGATGACATCATGGCCGCGTTCGGCAGAAACCCGGGCGGCTTCCAGGCCTGCAGGCCCACCGCCGACAATCAACACCCGCTTCTTGACCGCCGCTTTCGTGATCCGGTGCGGCAGATGCGCTTCGCGGGCGGTGGCGGCGTTCTGGATACAGTATTGGAAGTTTGAACAATAGGTCGCCCCGACACAGGATCTGATGCGGTCTTCCTGACCGTTCCTGATCTTCTCGACAATATAGGGGTCGGCGATATGGCCACGGGTCATCCCCACCATATCAACGAGCCCTTCCCGCAGGGCGTGTCGGGCAGTGGCGATATCATTGACCCGGGTGGCATGAAAGACAGGCAGCCCGACTTCCCGCCGGAACCGCCCCGCCTGTTCGAGAAAAGGCGAAAGCGGGGCATCCATCCCCGGCATATAGCGTGTCAGCCCGGGCAGGCTGTCGATCCGTCCCGAGACAAGGTTGAGGAAATCCACCGACCCGTCATCACGCAAGCGGCGGGCAATGGCGATATTGTCATCTTCGCCGAGGCCGCCATCGGGGCCGCTTTCATCCATGGTCATCCGGACGCCGAGAACGAAATCATCGCCCACAGCTTCACGCATTGCGGCAAAGACCATGCGGCTGAACCGCATCCGGTTCTCGAGGCTGCCGCCGAATTCATCGTCGCGCTGATTGGTGAGCGGCGACCAGAACTGATCCATCAGATGGCCCGAGGCGATCACTTCCAGCCCGTCAAGTCCGCCATCCTTGCAGCAGCGTGCCGCAGTGGCGAAATCCGCGACGATCCGGTCAATATCCGCCCGGTCCATTTCCCGGGGGAAGCCGCGATGCAGCACTTCGCGTACAGGCGAAGGTGCCACCACAGGCAGCCATTGCCCGGCAGTGGCATTGGTGCGGCGGCCGAGATGGGTGATCTGGGTGAACAGGGTTGCACCCTCACGGTGATAAAAATCGGCCAGATTTTGAAAGAAGGGGATGATGCCCTCGTCGATGGTGAACTGGTCAAACACCGGTGCAGTATCTGCCGAAACCGTGGCCGAGCCGCCGACAAAGGACAGCCCGATGCCGCCCTTCGCCTTTTCCATCTGGTAATGCAGCGTTGTGGCAGTGGGCTTGCCGCCCATGGCATGGCTGAGCGCATGGCCGGTGGAAAACACACGGTTACGGATTGTCAGCCCGCGCAAGGTGAAGGGCTGCAGCAGCGGGTCCAGCCCCGCGGTTTTGCCTTGATCATCGTTGGTGGCAATATCATTCATGACTTCAGCATAGGGCGAAGCCGCCACTGCTGGCAAGGCGTATTACCCTGCCAGCGGTATATCTTTGCCGTTCTCTATTCAGGCGGCGATGATGTTGTGATCCGGTCCGTAGGGGAAGCCGGTGATGTTCTTGGCCCCGTCTTCCGTCACCACCAGAATATCATGTTCGCGATAGCCGCCCGCCCCGGGCATCCCTTCGGGGATGGTGATCATCGGTTCCATCGAAACCACCATGCCGGGTTCGAGAACGGTATCGATATCCTCGCGCAATTCCAGCCCAGCCTCACGGCCGTAATAATGGCTTAGCACACCGAAGGAATGGCCATAGCCAAAACTGCGGTATTGCAGATAGCCAAGCTCTTCAAAAAGGGCGTTGAGTTCCGCGGTGATCTCGGCGCAGGAAACCCCGGGCCGGATCAGCGAAAGCCCCTTTTCATGCACCGCCACATTGGCCTGCCAGCATTGCAGGCTGGCGGCATCGGGCTCGCCGATGAACAACGTCCGCTCAAGGGCAGTGTAATAGCCGCTGATCATCGGAAAGGTGTTGAGCGAGAGAATATCGCCCTTTTCCAGCTGGCGGCAGGTGACAGGGTTATGGGCCCCGTCGGTATTGAGCCCTGACTGGAACCAGACCCAGGTATCACGCATCTCGCTGTCGGGGTAGCGCTCGGCGATGGCCAGTTCCATGGCATCACGCCCGGCCATGGCAACATCAATTTCCCGGGTGCCGAGGCGGATCGCATCCCTGATCGCAGCCCCGCCGATATCAGCCACATTCGCGCCGCCGGTGATCAGGGCGATTTCTTCTGCTGATTTGATCATCCGGCTCTGCATCGTGTCGGCGGCGATATCCACAAGCCGGGGCTGGCCGAGGGCATCCGTCAGGGCATCACGCACGGCAAGGGTCAGGTGATCATTTTCGACCCCGATCTGTTTTGCCCCGGGGATCAACCCGGCAATGGCCCGGTAATAATTGCCGCGCTGCCAATCTGTATAGATGATATTATCCCCATGGCAGCGTCGCCAGGGCTGGCCGGCATCAATCGCCGCCGAAACTGTGGTTGACCGGTCCGCTGTGATCACCGCCGCATAGGGGCGGCCAAAGGCGCAATAGAGAAAGCCTGTGTAATAGGCGATATTGTGCATCGAGGTGAGCACCACGGCATCACACTGGCGATCGGCCATGATCTGCCGCAGGCCCTGAAGGCGGCGTTCATATTCCCCTGCGCTGAAGGGAAGAGGGGCTTTTTCCCCGTTTTCGAGAGACATGGTTTGTGGACGTTGCATCGTCTTGTCCTTTCCTGAAGCCCGGGCGCGGTCAGGAAAACACAACGCCCGGAATATTCATCCGGGCGTACAGGATGCGTTACATAGTGGTGTAACTGACCCTCTGCAAAAAGGGCCAATGATCGACGCCATCGATCATGGTCACTTTATACCATGACCGGCGGGCTGCTGGAAGCATCAAAAAGCAGTCAGGACTGGATCCGCGGGAAGGCCATGGACGGATCGTATGCGGCAAAGGAATCCAGGTGCTGGCGGTTGCACTGTTCCTGCAAATCTGTCCCGGGTAGCACGGCGGTGACACAAGGGAAGCGCTTTCTGTAGCCTGCTGTCTGTTCATTGTCTTCCATGGCGATGGCGACAAGCCCGGCGACCTGACCGCCCTGTTTTTCGATCAGCCGGATCGCCCCGTCCATGGTTCCGCCGGTTTCGATCCACTGGTCGACCAGCAGGACGCGCGTTCCTTCGGCAAAGGCCGGTTTGCGGATTTCCATATCCTGGGTCCGGCCGGAATAGTTACTGAAGGAAACACTGTCGGTATCGACACAAAGTTTACCGGCTTTCCGGATGGGCAGGAAACCCACCCCCAGCCGTGTCGCAAGGGCAGAGCCAAGAACAAACCCCATGGCATCGAGGCCACCCACCACATCACACTTGACCCCCTCAAGATCGGCTATCAGGTCATCGAGCAGATCGGTGAACGCATCGCCGTTGATATAGATCGAGGTGGGGTCAAGCCAGGCGAATTTCTCGCCCTTGGTGTTGGGCGACATGATGCTGAGATACCAGCGTTCGGCTGCTGTTTTTCCATTCGTGCTCATTTTAATCCTCCATCCTGGCGCATTGGTCGATCAGCTGTTGCAGTTTTAACGGGTCAATATGATAGAAATCGTTTTCAATATTGATCCCGGTTGCCACCATGAAACAATCGATCATTCTGTAATCAGCGGCATTGTCCGGGGTGATGCCCGAAGCCAGAGCAATTGGTGTGTCCGGCAGGGCCTTGCGGAAGGTTTCGATCTTGCCGATATCAGCGGCGTTGCCTGTGGCGATGCCCGAGGTTGTCACCACATCCATGTACCCCCCGGCAATGCTGGCGGCGGTGGCATAGTCTGCGGGATCGACGGGGCGCTGTTTCTTGAAGGCCGTACCGCCAAAATAAAGCCCCTGCCAGCCGCATTCCCGGCGTGTTGCGGCGATGGCTTCGGCTTCATCCTGGTGGTCTGTTCTTTCGTCGATACGGGCATCATCGGCCCAGTAGGCATTGATCCGGTAGCCTTCCTTTTCGAGGTCGGCAAGGACAGGAAAAGCCTTGAGCCCAGTCACCGCGAGGAAATTCAGACCGATCCAGAAATCGGGATAGGCTGAACGAATCGACCGGATCACCGGCAGGAATGTCGCCACATCGAAATCATGGTTGATGAGAAAACAGCCCCTGACACCTGCTGCAATCAGCGTATCGATATTGCCCGCCGTCTGGTCGTGATCAAGGACATGGATGACAGGCAGGATAACAGGTCCATTCTGCTGAAAAAATTGATGAAACGCAGCCCTGTTCATGGTGTTGTTCCTGCTCCTTCGGCCGATAATCAAGGGGTGTTGCCATCCCCCTCAGGCAATAATATTAGGCTGAATTCACGCATGATTCCAACCCTGCACCCACAGATTTTCTGTGATTAATTTTGCAAATTTTTGGGATTTGGTTAACAATTTTATTCAAAGTTTCGAAAAGAGGAGGAGCTCAGGGATGAAAAAATCAGCAACCACCAACCACAATCTGTCGCGACGGCAGGTCCTGGCCTACGGGGCCGCGACCGCCCTTTCAACACCGTTTATCTCTCGGGCATGGGCTGCGCCGATCGAGATCAACATGCTGGCCTGGTACGGCCATGGTGAACCCGATATCGTGAGCGAATTTGAAGCCGCCAACAATGTCAAGTTCAAGCCGAAATACTATGCAGGTGGTGATAACATGCTCGGGCTGATTGCCCAGTCACCTCCCGGCACCTATGACTTGATCCTGTCGGATGGTGAATTTGTCCAGCAGCTGAATGCCGCCGGCTATATCGAAGAGCTGAATGCGGCGGATTATCCGTTCGATGATATGCTCTATGACGATTTCAAAAACTTCCCCGGCCACTGGAAGGACGGCAAACTCTATTCGATGATGGTCCGCTTCGGTCATCTGGGTGTGTCCTACAACAAGAATGCCATCACCGCCGAAGAAGCGATGAGCTATTCCTGTTTCTGGAAGTCGGAAGTCCAGGGCAAGGTCGGCCATTTTGACTGGCATCTGCCCAGCCTCGGCATGATGAGCCTCTACAACGGCAATGGTGCCGGTCTGTGGGATCTCTCCGGCAGCCAGTGGGATAAGGTGCAGGAAACCACCCTTTCCCTGCGGCCGCAGGTCGGGGGCTATTTCGATTATGGCGGCACCTTCAACTCGCTCAAGAACGGCGAGATGCTTGCCATGTGCGGGATCGGTGACTGGATTACCGGTGTTCTGGAAAAGGACGGTGCCCCTGTCGGTTCTGTGGTCCCGAAAGAAGGTGGCATCCAGTGGACGGAATCCTATTGCATCGGCAAAGGTTCCGAAAAAGCGGATATCGTCAACAAGTTCATCCAGTATATGCTGTCGCCTGAAGGTCAGGTCAAATCAGCACAAATGGCGGCCTATCCTGGTTTTGCCATCACCAAAGGTGGCCGTGCCAAACTGATCGATGTCGACCGCAAGGAAGCCGAACGGACAGGCCAGATCGATGGGATGGCCAATGATCCGATTGCGCTGATCAAGGATGGCCGTATCCATTACCGGAATATTCCTGTCCAGCAGACGCTGGAAGACTGGAATGATTTCTGGTCTGAATACAAGAACGCCTAACCGCCAATTATCCATCATGTGTGGGACAGGGAGCATGGATGCTCTTTGTCCCGCCGGATTTCCTTTTTCACAGGTCAGTCGTAATGCCCGGACGTGATCCGTCACTCAACACAGGATTGCCGGAAGCAAGGTCTTCCGGGCTCGTCTCGCGATTGCCGATTTTCAAATATGCCCTGCGCCTGCCCATGGTTTTCTGGCAGGCCCTGTTTTTCATTGCGCCGCTGATGTTCATGGTGGCGATGTCCTTCTTCATTGTCCGCAACTACCGCATGACCGAAGCCTTCGAGATGAAGAACTGGGTCAAGATGATGAGCCGCGACTATTTCTGGGACAGTTATCTGCTGACCATCGGCATGGCGTCGCTGGCCACTGTGGTGGTGATGACAGCGGCTTTCCCCGCGGCCTATGCGCTGGCCTTCCGGGTATCTGAAAACGTCCGCCGCTGGGCCGTGTTTCTGCTGATCATTCCGTTTTTCACCAGTTATCTCGTGCGGATTTTTTCTTGGTACGTCATCCTTGCCGAAAGCGGTGTCATCAACGCCATGCTGAGTTATATCGGCCTCGGCCCCTATGTGATGCTGAACACCAAATTCGGGACGATTGTCGGCTACATGACCCTGACCCTGCCGCTGGTCATCATCCTGCAGACATTCTCGCTGGCCAATATCGACCGGTCTCTTGTCGAGGCTGCCCACAATCTCGGCTGCAAGCCCTGGCGGACTGTCTATCGGGTTATTCTTCCGCTGGCCAAAACCGGGCTCATCATTGCGGCTGTTTTCTGTTTCATTCTGTCATTCGGTGATTTTGTCAGCCCCTATTATCTTGGCGGCTCGAAACCGCCGACGCTGCCCATCCTGATTGTTGACACTGTCAAGTCAGGCCAGCAGTGGCCGCGGGCGGCGGTTGTTGCGGTGGTGATGATGGTGACGCTTTTCGTGGTGGCCTTTGGCGGTATCGCCGCGGCCTACAGGCGGAGGGTCAGATGAAGCAAGACCGGATGCTGAAAGGGTTTCTCTACCTCTATCTGGGGCTGGTGTTTGTGTTTATCTTCGCACCGATCATCTTCAGCATCATCTTCTCGTTCAATTCGGATCGCTTTCCCACCATCCCGCTGGGGAGTTTTACGCTCAAATGGTATGAGACGATCTGGCATGATCCTGATGTCTGGGAAGCGGCGCGCACCAGCCTTGTTGTCTCGCTCTCGGTGGCAACGATCGCAACCTTCATCGGCTTTACCACCGCCTATACCGATTATCGCTACCGGTTCAAACTGAAGCCGCTTTATCTCGCGCTGATCCTGCTGCCGCCCACCATCCCCCTCATCATCATGGCGCTTGCCATGCTGGCATGGTTTGCAAAACTTGGTCTTTCCGGGAAGGTGATCTCGATCATCATCGCCCATACTGTCCTGACAGCCCCGTTTGCCATGGCCATTATCCGCTTAAGGTTGAGCCAGATGGATGAGAGCCTCGAAGCAGCAGCCTGGAATCTCGGGGCTGATCAATGGCATGGCCTGCGGCGTGTGATCATTCCCTTTTGCCGCCCGGCGATCATCTCCTCCTTCTGCCTGACGGCAGCGGTATCGTTTGATGAATTCGCCATCGCCTGGTTCATCTCTGGGCTCAACAAGACAATCCCGGTCATCATTCTTGAGATTGTCACCGGCAACATCGATCCTCAGGTCAATGCCATCGGGAGTTTCGTCTTCCTGACCTCCATGACGCTGGTTATCATTGCTCAGGTTGTGCTGATGACCCGCCAGAAAAAAGAAAAGGACAATCATGGCTGATGCACTGGTAGAATTTTCCTCGGTTGTGAAACGTTTCGGTGATTTTACGGCTGTCGAGACCATGAATTTCACCATTGATGAAGGTGAATTCATCGCCATCATGGGCCCGTCAGGGTGCGGCAAGACAACGACGCTGCGCATGCTGGCAGGGCTTGAGGAACCCAGCGAAGGTGAAATCCGGATGCAGGGGCGGGTGATGAACACTGTGCCTCCCCATGAACGCGACACGCCGATGGTCTGGCAGTCGCTGGCTCTCTTTCCTTTTCTCAATGCGCGGGAGAATGTCGAGTTCGGGCTGCAGATGCGGGGTGTCGATGCCGCCACGAGACGCCGCAAGGCCCTTGAATGGCTTGACCGGCTCGAAATCGGTGAATTTGCCGAACGCGATATCAGCAGTCTTTCCGGCGGGCAGAAACAGCGTGTTGCCCTGGCGCGGTCGCTGGTGACGGAACCGAAAATCCTGCTGCTCGATGAACCGCTATCCGCCCTTGATGCCAATCTGGTGATCCGGATGCAATCGATGCTCACCCGATTGCAGCGGGAATTGGGGATCACCTTTGTCTATGTGACACATTCCCAGTCCGAAGCGTTTGCCATGGCGGATCGGGTGGTGATCATGTCGCGTGGCCATATCGCCCAGATCGGCTCGCCGAAAGATATCTACAGGGCCCCCGCGAACAGGTTTGTGGCTGAATTTGTCGGCCGCAACAACATCATCAGCGGCACGGTGAAAGCGGCGACCGGCAACAAGGTGACGATCGCAGGCCCGCTTGGCGAGTTCACCCTTGATCGCGGTGATCGCCCGAAACCCGAAGCCGGTGCCAATGCCAGTTTTGTCATTGCGGCCGATCTCGTGCATCTGTCCGCGACAAAGCCGAAGGCTGATCATGTGCTTGAATGTTCGCTGATCTCGGAAGAGTTTATCGGTTCTGTGGTGACGCTGTTCCTTGAGGCCCCTGACGGCAGCGAGTTCAAGGTCCAGGTTCAGGAAAGGGAGCTTTCTGATATGGACCTCAAACAGACCGGCAGCATCTTTGTCAGCTGGGCATCGGAACGTGCCCATTACATCGGGGCAGGATAACCGCCACATCAACCTCACCCTGCCACCTGGAGGAGATGGAGAGAGAAATCATGATCAGCAACCCTGTGCCCTGGCCGAACGGTGCCCGCTGTGCCTGTGTCATTTCCTTTGATATGGATGCTGACAGCCTCATTCATATTGCCAGACCGCAGGATGCCCATGACCATCTCTATCAGATCAGCATGGGGCGATACGGGCCGACGGTGGCCATCCCCCGTATTCTTGAGACCTATCGTCGACTGGGGATAGAGCAATCCTTCTTCATCCCGGGCTGGTGCCTTGAAACCTATCCCGATGCTGTTGAGGCGATCCTCGAAGGGGGCCATGAAATCGGCCATCACGGGTATCTGCATGAAGACCCGATCCACGCCCCGGATCAGCGGGCCTGGTTTGAAAAAGCTCTGGCCGCCCATCACAAATATTGTGGCGGCACCCCGGCGGGCTATCGTGCGCCTGTCTATAATATCAATCAGGAAGTGGTGGATCTGCTGATCGAATACGGCTTCCGTTATGATTCCTCAATGATGGCTGATGATATTCCCTACCGGGTTGAAACCGAAAAGGGCGGCCTCTGGGAGATGCCTGTCCATTGGGGCACTGATGACTGGCCGCCTTTCGCCCATTATGCGGAGATCGGCTATATGATGCCGGTCAAATCGCCGTCGGAAGGGCTGGCGGCATTCTGGGAAGAATTTGATGCCGCCTATGAGGCCGGGGGTTTCTTCATGCTGATTGTTCACCCTTTCCTGACAGGCCGTCTGGCCCGCTGGAAACAGGTTGAAACCTGGCTCGAAGAAACGCTCAGGACAAAGGATGTCTGGTTTGCCCGGCTCGACCAGATCGCCGACCATCTCGATCAGGTGGTTGCCAGCGGGGCCTATGTGCCGCGGCGCGAAAACCTGCCATACTATGCAGGACCGGTTCTCAAGACACCGTGACAAAGAGGGATTCCATGCTGACAGATACTGATAAACACCTGCTTACCATCGCCTATGACGAAGCCCGCAAAGGCTTTGAGGAAGGCGGCTGCCCCATCGGTTCGGTGATCGCCCGCGGGGGTGAGGAAATCGCCCGGGGGCATAACCAGCGCGTCCAGCAGGGGGATCCGATCGCCCATGGCGAAATGGATGCCCTGCGCAAGGCCGGACGCCAGAAAACCTATCGTGATACGGTGCTCTACACCACCCTCAGTCCCTGCATGATGTGCAGCGGCACAATTATCCAGTTCGGGATCCCCCGGGTGGTGATCGGCGAAAACAAAACTTTCGGGGGCAATGAAGATTTCCTCCGTCAACACGGGGTTGAGGTGGTCATCGCCGATGATCCCGACTGCATTGCGCTGATGGAACGCTTTATCGCCGAAAAACCTGAGCTTTGGGCAGAAGATATTGCGGAGGACTAGACCATGACAGTTTCCCCCTATGATCCGGCGCGGCCCGAGGGCAGCAATGCCAGCCGGACAAGTGCGGTTTCGCCTGACGGGACACCGCAACCCGGAACCCGCTATCGAGTCCCGCCCCGTTGCGGTGTTGCGGTCCGGCTCAAGGCCGGGCAAATGCTCGTGGTGGAAAACACCCATGGCACCCAGGTCTGTGATTTCTGGGCCTATCTGGCGGCGGACCTGCAACAGTATCTTTCGATGTCGCATTGCCGCACCTGGCTTGAACACGTGTTCCCCCGGGTCGGGGATAAACTGGTGACCAACCGCCGCCAGCCTCTCCTTGAACTTGAAAAGGACACATCCGCCGGTGTTCATGACACGATTATGTCCTGCTGTGATCTGGCCCGCTATGAGCTGCTGGGATGCGAGGGTTATCATGACAACTGCGCCGACAACCTGAGGATGGCCTTGCAGGCCATCGGGCTGGCGGCACCCCATGTGCCTGATCCTTTCAATCTCTGGATGAATATCCCCATCACCCCTGAAGGCGAGACCTCGTTTGAGCCAACAGTCTCTTCTGCCGGTGATGTCGTGGGATTGAGGGCGCTGGCTGATTGCATTGCTGTCATGTCGGCCTGCCCCCAGGACAAGAACCCCATCAACGGGCGCGATGCCGTCCCCACCGAATTGCATTTTTATGTCGAAGCCTGAGGCAAGAAAAAGAGGAGCCCGATCCGCATGACAACTTCAACCACCACCGTTATTGATCACCCCCTTATCCAGCACAAACTGTCGATCATGCGGGATGTCAACACGCCGACCGCGTTGTTCCGCCAGCTGCTGCGTGAGATCAGCCTGCTGATTGCTTATGAAGTCTGCCGGGATCTGGAAACCGAAACGGTCACCATCAATACGCCGCTTGAACCTGCGCCGATGCCGATGTTGGAGGGCAAGAAACTCTGTTTCATCTCGATCCTGCGTGCCGGTAACGGGCTGCTTGACGGGATGCTTGATCTGGTGCCCTCGGCCCGGGTCGGTCATGTCGGGCTTTACCGTGACCCGGTGACACTCGAGCCTGTGGAATATTATCTCAAACTGCCGGAAAACATGGCCGACCGTGTCTGTATTGTGGTTGACCCGATGCTGGCCACCGGCAATTCGGCAGCGGCCGGGGTGCAGCGGATCAAGGATGCCGGGGCCAAGCGGATCAAATTTGTCTGCCTGCTGGCTGCCCCCGAGGGGGTTGAGGCCTTTGCCGCCCAGCACCCCGATGTACCGATCTATACCGCTGCGGTCGATCGCCAGCTCAATGACCACGGCTATATCCTGCCGGGGCTGGGGGATGCCGGAGACAGGATGTATGGCACAAAGTAGCCTTGTGGCGAGGCGGCGGGTATGAGCCGGGCTGCCGCTGCCCCGGCAGTGACACTGCTGGCCTGCCAGATTGATATCCCCTTCATCACCACCGCTGCCGAACGCGATGCGCATATCGGCCGGGTTGCCGAGACCATTGACCGGGCCCTGACAACAGGGGGCAGTGTCGATCTGGTGGTGTTGCCAGAATTAAGCACCCTGCATTATTCCCGCGGCTGCTTTGATCATCTTGCCGACCTGGCGGAACCTCTTGATGACAGCCCGTCGCTTGACCGGCTGGCGGCAGTGGCCAAAAAGCACAAAACGCCTGTCCTGGCCGGCCTGGCCCGCCGCGGCAATGGCGCGGCTGTCCATATCAGCCAGGTGCTGATCGAGGCTGATGGCATCTGGCGTCAGTGCTATGACAAACTGCATATCGCCCAGTTTGGGGATTCCATGGAAAAGGATTACTTCACCCCGGGGGAGCACCTGATGGTTTTTGATATCAGGGGTTTCCGTTTCGGGACAATCATCTGCTACGATATGCGGTTCCCGGAAATGGCACGGGCGCTCACCCGTGACCACCATATTGATGTTCTGCTGCATCCCACAGCGTTCACCCGTGATGAAACCTTCCATACCTGGCATTCTTTTGCGGCAACCCGGGCGGTCGAAAATCAGGTCTATTTTGCCAGCGTCAACAGGGCCGGGGCTGATTTCGGGGAATCCGTGCTGATGACACCCTGGGTCGATGAAACCGCCCCGCCGCAGGTGCTCGGCGTGAATGAAACACTCGCCCGCTGGGTGCTGACCCGTGATGCGATCAGCCATGCCCGGGCTCACTATCCCTTTCTCCGGGATGTGCGGGCTGATTACACCGTGTGATCGCGGTCGTGATCAGCCGAAGACACGTTCGATGAACCAGTACATCCCGACAAGGGCAATCATTGCCGAGGCCGGGATTTCAAGCCGTTGCCGATAGCCCTTGCGGTGGCTGACCAGCAGCCCGAGCACCAGCAGCGGGGCCAGCACCAGCAGCTGGCCAACCTCAACCCCGATGTTGAAGGCGACAAGGCTGAGCGCGAAGGCGGAGCCGGCCAGCCCCACTTCTCCCAGCACAAAGGCAAAGCCGAGCCCATGCAACAGGCCGAAGCCGAAGATCACTGTCAGCCGCCCGAGGCCGATTTTCGGCCGCAGGATGTTTTCCACCCCGATCCAGGCGATTGACAGCGCGATCAGCGGTTCCACCACCGAGGCCGGAATCCGGATCAGCCCCAGCGTCGCCAGTGCTAGCGTGACGCTGTGGGCGAGGGTGAACACGGTGACCTGCATCAACAGCGGCCGCCAGCGGGGCGAGAAGAAATAGAGCCCCATGATGAAGACAATGTGATCGAGCCCCTTGGGGATGATATGGGCGATCCCGGAGACGATATACTGCGTGAAGATTTCCTGCCACGACCGTTCAACCGCTTCCCGGCGCGGGATCGGCAGGCTTTCCAGCCCGGCGGCGATGAAATCGGTATAGAGTTCATCTTCCGGCAATCCGGCTGCCTGCTGGCGGATGATATACGCCCCGAGGCGCGGTGCCAGTTGTACCACCACAGGGTCATCCCCTGGCGGCAGGGGCGCGGTGGCGGTGATCACCGTCAGCCGGGCCAGTTCCGGGTCAACCGCCTTTTCGGGATCGATATCGGTGATCGTGAGGTCAAGGGCCGTGCTGCCTGATCGCAGCCCGATGGCTTCCAGCAGCGGCCCGGCATTATCCCTGATCACCTGCTGCAGGCTGGCGGCATCAAACGCCCGCAGCCTGTCATAATCATCGGCGTTCGGGCTTTCGTTGGTATCGGTGGTGATGCTGGCATCAATGCCTGCCAGGAAAACCTCGGCGTTGAAACTCAGCTGCAGGCGAGCCTGCTCGGGGCCGAGGTTGATCTCCACCACCGCGGGGTTAACCTCATGGGCACGGGGTGATGTTGGGCCAAGCGACAGAACAGCCAGAAAGACAGCAACAACAGCATATAAAGAAACGCGCATGAGTACCGTATCAGGGCAGGTGAAATTCACCTTTTCCATACTATAATTAGGTTATGATTGGAACGTCTCATTCGATTGTGCTGAGAACAATTCTGGCGGGGGTGATGCTGCTGGCGGCAGTGGCATCGATCACCCCGCTGAGGGCACATGAATTCTGGATTGATCCCGAAACCTGGCACCTTGAACAAGGCGAAACCCTGCGCGTCGCCCTCCGTGTCGGTACCGGTTTCAACGGCAGCCAGCAGATGTTCTTCCCGGCTCGTATCAGCCGGTTTGATCTGGTCGGCCCGCAGCAGACACTGGCATTCAAAGGCCGCCTCGGTGATCGCCCCGCCGGCCGGATCACGCCTGAGGAAACAGGGCTGCACATCATCAGCCATGCCACCACCTTCACCGCGCTGCGCTACACTGATTTTGAAAAATTTGCCGCTTTCACGCGTGAGAAAGGTCTTGGTGACGCTGTCAGCAGGCATCGGGCGCGGCAGTTGCCGGAAAGCGATTTCGTCGAACGCTATCGCCGGTTTGCCAAAAGCCTGATCGCGGTGGGGTCAGCCGAGGGGCAGGATCGCGTGCTTGGGATGGAGGTGGAGATCACCGCCCTTGCCAACCCGTTTGCGCTCACCGGGGATACGATGCCCCTGCGGCTTGATCGTGACGGCGCGCCCTGGCCGGGGGTTCTTGTCACGGTCTTTGCCCGGCCGCTCGGCAGCCGCCCCGATGCAACGGTGGTCAGCACCTATCGTGCCGATGCGGCAGGCCGCGTGGTGATCTTAACCCGCCCCGGCCACGCCTATCTCGTTGATGCGGTCAGCCTTGAGGAAGCCGCCGCCTCGGGCAATCCGGAAGGGGCGGTGTGGTCATCGCGCTGGGCCTCGCTGAGTTTCGCAACGCCGCGGTAAATAAAGGCTGCTGGCCTTTCGCCGCCTTAAGCCACACCGGATACCACGGCGGCGATAACACCATACCGGCCACATTTTGCAATCGTCACCAGCATGACAAAAGACCAAAGAGGTTCCCGCAAGGCCCCGGCAACAACCGTGATCGGGTCACCGATCAAGGGCATCCAGCTGAGCAGCAGCGAATAGCGACCATATTGCCTGTAAAACTGTTCTGCGCGCCTCAGTTTTTTCTCTTCAACAGGAAACCAGCGTCTATCCTTGAAATGCGTGAGAAATCTGCCCAGCCACCAGTTAACGATTGCGCCGAGGACGTTGCCGGCTGTTGCCACCAGCAGCAGGGGAACCAGCGCCGCCGGATGCGAGGCAATCTGATAGGCGAGAAGTGCTTCTGATTGAGCCGGCAGTATTGTTGCTGCAAGAAACGCACTGAAAAACAGAGACAGGTACAAATTC
>JBMHCY010000036.1:0-5912 GCA_049889655.1 Puniceispirillales bacterium (SeqCode) | reverse complement strand
CAACCACCAGGCCATCGAAATCCTTCAATCACGATACCATTACTGACCTTTCACCCCATGCTCACCTGCCCTATATTAAGGTCATGGAAGGACAGTCTCTGCACAACACGCCGCTCTTTGCCGATGAAACGGATGCGACACCGCCGCTGACTATCAGCAGCGAGTTTGCCCCGGCCGGCGACCAGCCCACGGCGATCAGTGAACTGATCGGCGGGCTTCAGAGCGAAGACCGTGATCAGGTTTTGCTCGGGGTTACCGGCTCGGGCAAGACCTTCACCATGGCCCATGTGATTGCGACGATGAACCGGCCGTCGCTGATCCTCGCCCCGAACAAGACACTCGCGGCCCAGCTCTACGGTGAGATGAAATCGCTGTTCCCCGAAAATGCCGTTGAATATTTCGTTTCCTATTACGATTACTATCAGCCCGAGGCCTATGTCCCGCGGTCCGATACCTATATTGAAAAAGAGGCCACCATCAATGAGCAGATCGACAGGATGCGCCACAGTGCCACCCGGGCTCTGCTCGAACGCCGCGATGTGGTAATTGTCGCCTCGGTTTCCTGTATCTACGGCATCGGCTCGGTGGAAACCTATTCCTCGATGGTCATCCGGCTGGTCAAGGGCGGGACGATCGACCGCCAGACACTGCTGCGGCAATTGACCGAACTGCATTACACCCGCAACGATGCCGGCTTCCAGCGCGGCTGTTTCCGGGTTCGTGGGGATGTGGTTGAAATCTTCCCCGCCCACCTCGAAGACAGTGCCTGGCGGATTTCGCTTTTCGGCGATGAGATCGAGACAATCACCCAGTTTGATCCGCTGACGGGGCAGAAATCGGCAGAACTCGAGGCTGTCCGGATCTTTGCCAATTCCCATTACGTGACCCCAAAACCGACCCTGCAACAGGCTTCGAAACTGATCCGGCAGGAATTGAAAATCCGGCTTGCCGAGCTTGAAGGGGCCGGTCGCCTGCTCGAAGCCCAGCGGCTTGAACAGCGCACCAATTTCGATCTCGAGATGATCGAGGCAACCGGACGCTGCAATGGCATTGAGAACTATTCACGCTATCTTTCCGGCCGCGGCCCAGGGGAACCCCCACCGACGCTGTTTGAATACCTGCCGGAAGACGCCCTCTTATTTGTTGACGAAAGCCATGTGACCGTGCCCCAGATCGGCGCCATGTACAAAGGTGACCGGGCCCGCAAATCGACACTCTCAGAGCACGGCTTCCGGCTGCCCTCCTGCATGGATAACAGGCCGCTCAAATTTGAAGAATGGGAAGCCTTCCGCCCGCAGACGATCTATGTATCGGCCACCCCCGGGTCGTGGGAGATGGAACAGACAGGCGGGGTCTTCGTCGAACAGGTGGTCCGCCCCACCGGGCTGCTTGACCCTGAATGCATTATCAGGCCGACCGAAAACCAGGTCGATGATGTGATCGCCGAATGCCGCGATGCTGCCCAGAACGGCAACCGTGTGCTGATCACCACCCTGACCAAGAAAATGGCCGAAGACCTCACCGAATATATGCACGAGGCCGGTATCCGGGTGCGCTACCTGCATTCCGATGTCGACACGCTCGAGCGGATTGAGATCATCCGCGATCTGCGGCTCGGGGCGTTTGATGTGCTGATCGGGATCAACCTGTTGCGCGAGGGGCTGGATATTCCGGAATGTGCGCTGGTGGCCATTCTCGATGCCGACAAGGAAGGCTATCTGCGGTCGCGGACCTCGCTTGTCCAGACCATCGGCCGGGCCGCCCGTAATGTCAACGGCCGGGTGCTGCTCTATGCTGACAAGATCACCGACAGCCTTGATTACGCCATGGGAGAAACCCGGCGGCGGCGCGAAAAGCAGAAAGCCTACAACAAGGAAAAGGGGATTACCCCGGAAACCATCAACAAGCAGATCAACGATATTCTCGACAGTGTCTATGAACGGGCGGACCGGGTTGAGATCGATGCCGATGGCAAAGGCGGCAACATGGTTGGCAAGGATATCCGCACCACCATCGCCGATCTTGAACAGGCCATGCAGAACGCAGCGGCCAATCTTGAATTCGAAGAAGCCGCCCGCATCCGGGATGAAATCCGCCGTCTTGAGGCTTCAGAACTCGAGATCGGATCAGGCCCGGCACTCGCCTTCAAACGGGCTGAACAGTCACGCCGGTCAGCCCGTCGCGGGTAATTTTCCATAGTTAACAAAAACTTAAGTTTTTGATGAAATATCGGTGAAGCGAAACGAAACCGCCTCGTTTTATACACAGCGCAACAGTTTCGACATAATTCAGTAAAATTGAATGAAAAATGAACGGGTAAAAACTTTATTTTTTTTCTTGAAACACTCTAACCTCATGATTCCAAATGATTAATTTTTATGTGCCTAAAATTTGTGCAAATTGTTGATTTTGGCGGAAAACTGCGCTTCCTGCTCGCTGAGGCGTTTCTTTTCCACATGGTTTTCCACAGGGACGGTGGATACTGTCAAGCATGGCCAGAAAAGGCGATTCTCTCCCTTTGAACACCGCGAGGCTGGAAAAGATGACCATTACGGATAAGATGATGATATGACTGAAAAAAATCCGCCACAGACCGATAATAGCGGCCCCGACCTCGATCGGGGTCTGCGTGTGATCCGCGAGACCGCGCGCAAGCTGACAGGCCAGCCGGGTGTCTACCGGATGCTCGATCATGCCGGAGAAGCGCTTTATGTCGGCAAGGCGAAGGCGCTCAACAAGCGGGTCATGAGCTACACCCGGGTCAACGCCCTCGGGACTCGGCTGATGCGGATGGTCTCGGAAACACGGTCGATGGAGATCGTCACGACCCGGACCGAAGTCGAAGCCCTGCTGCTCGAATCGAATCTGATCAAGAAAATGATGCCGCGCTTCAACATCCTGCTGCGTGATGACAAGAGTTTCCCCTATATCATGCTGACCCGTGATCATGACTGGCCGCAACTGGCCAAGCATCGCGGCCCCCGCAAACGCCAGGCGGAATGGTTCGGGCCCTTTGCCTCGGCCAGTGCCGTCAACCGGACAATCACCGAATTGACCCGGGCGTTTATGCTGCGGACCTGTTCGGATTCGATATTTTCCGCCCGCACGCGCCCCTGCCTGCAATACCAGATCAAGCGCTGCACGGCACCGTGTGTCGGCCGCATCAGCCCCGAGGATTATGAAGACCAGGTGGCCATGGCGGCACGCTTTCTCGGCGGCAGTTCAAAACAGGTTCAGAAGGAATTTGCTGACCGGATGCACGCTGCGGCAGACCGTCTCGACTTTGAGGAAGCGGCAGTTTGGCGGAATCGTATCCGGGCCCTCACCAGCATTCAGGCTCATCAGGATATTAACCTGCCGAGTGAGCTCAACGCCGATATCATTGCCATCCGCCAGTCCGGTGGCCGCAGTTGTATTCAGGTGTTCTTCATGCGGAACGGTTCGAACTACGGCAACAAATCCTATTTCCCGAAACATGAAGCCGAGGCAAGGCCGGAAGATATCATCGCTGCCTTTATCGGCCAGTTCTATGACGACAAGCCCTGCCCACAGGATATTCTGGTCAATACCATCCCCGAACAGGCCGCACTGATCGGCGAGGCGCTCTCGGCCAAAAGCGACCGCAAGATCAGCATCAGCCGCCCGGCCCGCGGCCATCGCCGCAACCTGATGGCGATGGCTGAACGCAATGCCGAAGAGGCCTTGAGCCGGGAAATGGCACGAGCATCAAGCCAGAAAAAGATGCTTGATGCCGTCAAGGACCTATTCGATCTTGATGCCCCGCCGCAACGGATCGAGGTTTATGACAACTCCCACATCCAGGGCAGCAATGCTGTCGGCGGGATGATCGTTGCCGGTGAAGACGGGTTCATCAAATCGGCCTACCGCAAGTTCAACATCATCCGCGATGAGAACACCCCGGAGTTTGGCGGTGATGATTACGCGATGATGCGGCAGGTGCTCATGCGCCGGTTTCAGCGGGCAATGCGCGAAGACCCTGACCGGCAAACCGGTGTCTGGCCTGATCTGGTGCTGCTCGATGGCGGCAAGGGCCAGCTGTCTTCAGCCGCTGAGGTCATGCAGGAACTCGGCCTTGATGACATCCCGCTTGTCGCCATCGCCAAAGGGCCCGACCGCAACGCCGGGCGTGAGGAATTTCACCAGCCCGGGCGGGATTCCTTCACCCTGCCCCACAACGCCCCGGTCATGCATTATTTGCAACGGCTGCGTGATGAAGCCCATCGGTTTGCCATCGGCGCTCACCGGCAGCAGCGCAAGATCGCCGCCGAACGCTCTCCTCTTGATCAGATTCCCGGGATCGGGGCAAAGCGCAAGAAAGCCCTGCTTTCCCATTTCGGATCAGCCCGCTCGATTGCCCGTGCCGGCATCCCTGACCTTATCCAGGTTGAGGGTATTTCCCGGCAGGTGGCAGAAACGATCTATAACTGGTTTCACGATGATGGAAATTCGCGTTGATTACAGCTACAACTGTGGGTGACCGCTTTGCCTGCCAGGAGCATCCCGACGTGATCAAACAGGTCCCGAACATTCTGACCATCTTTCGCGTGCTGGCCAGCATTGTTGTGCCTTTGCTGATCTTCTTTGGCGGCGAGGGCTGGCGGCTGGCAGCACTAATCATCTTCGCGGCGGCATCTGTCTCGGACTGGCTTGACGGTATGATCGCCCGGCAACTGGACGCCATTTCAACGCTCGGCCGAATGCTCGACCCGATAGCTGACAAACTGCTCATCGCCGGATGCCTGATCGCCTTAATGGGGCATGACGGCTTCGGCAGTTTGCTCTTCATCCCGGGGCTGATGATCCTGCTGCGTGAGGTTTTCGTCTCGGGCCTGCGCGAGTTTATGGCAGGCAAACTCGTTCTGCACGTGACTCTGATGGCCAAGTTCAAGACAACCGCCCAGCTGATCGCCATCGGCCTGGCTGTCGCCATCCCGGTTGTTCCCGCAAACTGGCCCATGACAGAAGTCACTGCCACCGCCTTCTGGATCGCGGCGATCATGACTGTCTGGACAGGATGGGACTACTTCATCAAGGCGCTGCAGCATGACGGTTGAACAGCACCCGCAACGGCATGGCTTCGTCTTTGGCCTGGCCGGGTATTCCGGGTCCGGCAAGACAACACTGGCCGAACAGCTGATCAGCATTCTGGTCTCCCGCGGTCATCGCGTGGCCAGCATCAAGCACGCTCACCATGCGTTTGATCCCGACACCCCGGGCAAGGACAGTTGGCGTCACCGCAAGGCCGGGGCAAGCCAGATGCTGGTCTCCTCGGCATTGCGGCGGGTGAAATTCACTGAAACTCCGGATCGCAATGAAGCTGATCTGCCCGCCCTGCTGGCCGAACTCGACCCCGCTGATTTTGTTCTCGTCGAAGGCTTCAAGGCGGTGGATTTCCCCAAGATCGAAATCTGGCGCGAGCAAACAGGCCAGCCGTTCATCCATCCTCAATTCCCCGGGGTGAAGATGATTGCCAGCGATGTGCCCCTGGATGACTGCCCCTTGCCACGGCTCGATATCAATGATCCGGAAGCCATCGCCACCGCCGTTGAAAACAGGCTGGTTTCCTCATGACGCTGCAGCAGGACACAACACTGGAAGAAGCTCTCGCCCACCTGCTCGCCGAGGTCAGCCCCGTGACGGAAACCGAAAGTCTCGATCTCGCGGCTGCCCATGGCCGCATCCTGCATGACGATATCCACGCCCCGATTGATGTCCCCCGCCAGGATACCGCCGCGGTCGACGGCTACGCTTTCCACCATGATGACCTTAAGGCCCTGCCGCTGCCTGTCCGTGGCCATATCCGTGCCGGTCACCCCCATGAAGGCGAAGCCCCGCGCGGCTTTGCCTGGCGTATCTTCACCGGCGCACCGATGCCAAAAGGGCCCGACAGC
>JBMHCY010000035.1:0-40867 GCA_049889655.1 Puniceispirillales bacterium (SeqCode) | reverse complement strand
CTACAATGTCATGGGGGTGGCGAAAGCCGCGCTTGAGGCTTCGGTGCGGTATCTGGCGGTTGATCTGGGGGGTGAGGGGATTCGCGTTAACGCCCTCTCTGCCGGGCCGGTGAAGACGCTGGCCGGGGCGGCGATCGGCGGGGCCCGCCATGTCTTCCGCCACAGCGAAACCCACGCGCCGCTGGGCCGCAATCCTGATATGGATGAAGTCGGCCGTGCCGGGGTTTATCTGGCTTCGGACCTGTCTTCAGGGGTCACCGGCGAGGTGCATTTTGTCGATGGCGGCTACCACCATATCGGCGTCCCCCGGGATGAGTAGGGGTTAACCTTTTTTTCAAATACAAAAAAAGCGGGGGCCAAGACCCCCGCTTTCGTGTTCAGGTATGTCACCCTGGCTTATTTGGCCGGGTCGAGGTCTTCGCCGCTGTCCTGATCAACCCGCTTCATCGACAGTTTGATCTTGCCGCGGTCATCGAAGCCGATCACCTTGACCTTGACCTCATCGCCTTCCTTGACGATATCGGTGGTCTTTTCGGTGCGGCCTTCCTGCAGCTCGGAGATATGCACAAGGCCGTCACGGGCACCCATGAAATTGACGAACGCCCCGAAATCAACCGTCTTCACCACCTTGCCGGTGTAGATGTGGTTGAGCTCCGGTTCAGCAACGATATCGTGAATCCGCTTGTAGGCGGCTTCGCCCGAAGCGGTATCGGAGGCAGCGATCTTGACGGTGCCGTCATCCTCAATATCGATCTTGGCGCCGGTTGTCTCACAGATCTCGCGGATCATCTTGCCGCCCGGGCCGATGACATCACGGATCTTATCAACATTGATCTTCATGGTGGTGATCTTCGGCGCGGTATCAGCCAGCACTTCGCGGGCCGAGCTCATGGCCTTGGCCATTTCGCCGAGGATATGCAGACGGCCGTCCTTGGCCTGGGCGAGCGCCTGATCCATGATCTCACGGGTGATCGAGGTGATCTTGATATCCATCTGCAGGGAAGTGATCCCGGCTTCTGTCCCGGCCACCTTGAAATCCATGTCGCCGAGGTGATCTTCATCACCGAGGATATCGGAAAGAACGGCGAAATCATCGCCTTCCTTGATCAGCCCCATGGCGATCCCGGCCACCGGCCGCGGCAGCGGAACACCGGCATCCATCATGGCCAGCGATGTCCCGCAGACCGTGGCCATCGACGATGACCCGTTGGATTCAGTGATTTCCGAGACAACCCGGATGGTGTAGGGGAACTCGTCTTTGGTCGGCCGGATCGGATTGATCGCCCGCCATGCGAGTTTACCATGGCCAATCTCACGCCGCCCCGGGGAGCCAACGCGCCCGGCTTCACCCACGGAATAGGGGGGGAAGTTGTAATGCAGCATGAAATTGTTGCGATATTCGCCTTCGAGCGCATCGATGATCTGTTCATCCTGGCCGGTGCCGAGCGTGGCGACAACCAGGGCCTGGGTTTCACCCCGGGTGAACAGGGCCGAACCATGAGTCCGCGGCAGCACGCCGACTTCGGCGACAATCTGGCGAACCGTGCTGGTGTCACGGCCATCGATCCGGGTACCGGTCTTGAGGATGGCCCCGCGAACGATATCAGCTTCGAGTTCCTTGAACAGGCTGCCCGCCAGCACGCCGTCGACATCGTCGCCGAGGGCTTCCATGGCGGCGGCCTTAACCTCGGCTACCGCTGCCTGACGCGAGGTCTTGTCAGCGATGCCATAGGCTTTTTCGAGGTCCTTGGTGAAACCCTTCAGCGTCTTGCCGATGGCCCCGGCTTCTGCCGGCTCTTCCGGCAGCGGCCGCGGGTCCTTGGCGGCGACTTCGGCGAGATCGATGATCGCATCAATCACCGTCTGGATCGCATCATGGCCAAAGTTGACCGCCCCCAGCATATCGGCTTCCGACAGTTCGCTGGCTTCGGATTCGACCATCAGGACACCTTCACGGGTCCCGGCCACAACCAGATCAAGGCTGCTTTCTTCCATTTCGGCAAAGGTCGGGTTCAGCACATAGGCACCGTTGACCATGCCGACACGGGCCCCGCCAATGGGACCGAAAAACGGAATGCCGGAAATTGTCAGGGCAGCCGAAGCCCCCACCATGGCGACAATCCCGGGATCGTTTTCCATATCGTGGGAAAGCACGGTACAGATCACCTGGGTATCGCATTTGAATGATTTCGGGAACAGCGGACGGATCGGCCGGTCAATCAGACGGCTGACCAGCGTCTCGTTTTCAGACGGACGGCCTTCGCGCTTGAAAAAACCACCGGGGATCTTGCCCGCAGCAAAGGTCTTTTCCTGATAATTCACGGTCAGGGGGAAGAAGTCCTGCCCCGGCTTCGGGGCGGCGGCGGCAACCGCCGTACAGAGGACAGTGGTTTCACCCATGCTGGCCAGCACCGCACCATCAGCCTGACGGGCGATACGACCTGTTTCAAGGGTCAGCATCTTGCCGCCCCATTCGATTTCCTTCTTAAAGACTTGGAACATCTTGTTTTCATTTCTCCAGAACGCCATCACAGCCCCATGCCATGATGGCTGCCCACATCAGCGGGACATCATCTATCTTCTCGGGAATGGGGGGAGGTTTTCTGGTGACGTTCCCGGAGCCCTTCTCCGGTCGGTTCCGGCCATCCCGAAACCCATTGTGTGTAAACCCTCAAAGATATGCGCCCTTTTAGGCGTCTTCGCCAGGCTTGTCAATGCCGATGATCTGCATGAAAAAAGCCGGCAGGACGCCGGCTTCAATCTCATTGGGATGGCGGATGCGATTAGCGGCGGAGGCCGAGTTTCGCGATCAGCGCCTTGTAGGCATCCTCGTCACGGCGCTTGATGTAATCCAGCAGGTGACGGCGACGGCCAACCATGGTCAAGAGGCCGCGGCGTGAGCCGAAATCCTTCTTGTGGGTTTTCATATGTTCGGTGAGATTGACAATCCGTTCGGTCAGGATCGCCACCTGGACGGCAGCACTGCCACTGTCCTTGTCATTGGCACCAAACTCGGTGATCAGTTCCGCTTTGCGGTCATTGGTAATCGACATCGCACTCTCCATCGAAAGGGTTTATGTGGGAAGATTGAACACCCGTTTCGGCGATGCCTCACCCTTGTCGATATGGACAATGGCAACCGGCGCCCCCTGATGGAGCGCCACAGCGACATCGCCCCCCGCGGGGGCAGCAATCTTCTGGCCGCAACGCAGCCGTTCTGCATCATCTTCGGTAATGGCAACCGCCGGGATGTCGGCCAGCGCCGTCATTACCGGATGCAGGGCTTCAAAAGCATCGGCACTATTGTCGATGTTTTCGAAAAAATCCAGCGAAATCGACATATCAAGCCGAAACGGCCCGACGCGCTCTCGCCGCAGGTGGATGATATGGGCCGCCGAACCCAGTTCCCGCGCCAGATCACGCCCCAGGGAACGGATATAGGCACCCTTGCCCGTGGTCGCCGAAAACCGGGCTTCTGTGGCCGAATTGCTGATCAGCTCAAGGCGGTGAATATCCACCTCTCGGGCCGGCATATCGACCACCTCGTTGTTGCGGGCCCTGTCATAGGCGCGGCGGCCATCAAGTTTAATGGCGGAATAGAGCGGCGGTGTCTGGCTGATGCGGCCGGTGAAACGCGGCAGGATCGCTTCAATCGCTGCGCTGTCAGGGCGGGTATCGGCAGTCACCGTTACCGCCCCTTCGCGGTCATCGGTCTCGGTCTCGGCTCCCCAGGCGATGGTGAAGGCATAATCCTTGCTGGCATCCATGACATGGGGGATTGTCTTGGTTGCCTCACCGAGCGCGATCGGCAGAATGCCGCTGGCGAGAGGGTCGAGCGTGCCAGAATGCCCGGCCTTGGCCGCATTGAACACCCGGCGGACGATATTGACAGCCTTGGTCGACGGCACGCCTTCGGGTTTGTCCAGGATCACCCAGCCGTGAACAGCCTGTCTCGGGGGCCTTTTCTGACCTGATGCACCGCCGGATGACTTTGTCACTCGGCATCCCCTTCGGTCGCGTTGCGGCTGATCAGGTCACCGAGGCGGCTGGCGTTATCGAAACTGTCATCAAGAACGAATCGGAGCCGCGGTGTCCGCCGTGTTGTCAGCTGGCGGGCGAGATCATGCTGGATCGCGTGGCTGATGCGGCCGAGGGCAGCGAGAACAATATCGGCATTCTGCCCGCCAAGCGGCATGACATAGACCCGGGCATTGGCGAAATCTGGGCTGATCGATACTTCCGAAACCGTCACCGAGACGCCTTCCAGATCCGGGTCATAGAAAGACCCGCGATGCAGAATAGCCGAGACAAGGTGGCGAATTTCTTCCCCCACCTTCAGCTGACGCTGCGTTTTGTCGCCGGATCTTTGACCCCTGCGCTGCCTGTCCATGTGATCACCTGGCCGTTTGCGGATCAGTCAATGGTGCGGGCGACTTCCTGAATCTCGAAACATTCGATCACGTCGCCAACCTGCAGATCACCGTAATTTTCAAAGCCCATGCCACATTCCTGGCCCTCGCGGACTTCCTTGACCTCATCCTTGAAACGCTTGAGCGTCTTCAGAGAGCCTTCGTGGATGACAACATTATCCCGCAGCAGGCGGACACTGCAGCCGCGCTTGATCACCCCTTCGGTGACGTTGCAACCTGCGATCTTGCCAACCTTGGTGATGTTGAACACCTCGAGGATTTCAGCATAGCCGATGAACTCTTCCTTGCGGTCCGGCGTCAACAGCCCGGACATGGCGGCTTTAATCTCGTCAATGAGTTCGTAGATGATCGAATGATAGCGGATCTCGACACCATCACGGCGGGCCTGATCACGGGCCTGCGGGTTGGCGCGGACATTAAACGCGATGATCATCCCGGAAGAAGCGGCAGCAAGGCTGATATCGCTCTCGGAGATGGCTCCCACCGCTGCTGTCAGCACACGGACACGAACCTGATCAGTGGCAAGTTTGTCGACAGCCGAACGGATCGCCTCTAGCGAGCCGTGCACATCGGTTTTCAGGATAACCGGCAGCTCTTCGGCTTCACCCGCGGCAATGGCGGAGAGCATCTGTTCAACAGACCCGCGTGCACCGGCGGAGGCTTCCTTGGTGCGGATCACCCGCTGACGGTATTCAGAAACCTCACGGGCGCGGCTTTCACTTTCCACAACAGTGAGCAGATCACCGGCCATCGGCGTGCCATTGAGGCCAAGGACCTCAACCGGATCACCGGGACGGGCCGTCTTGATCTGCTGGCCGTGATCATCATACATCGCCCGGACACGGCCGGTTTCAGCACCGACAACAAAGATATCACCGACCGACAGCGTCCCGCGGGTGATCAGCAGCGAGGCAACAGAACCGCGGCCACGTTCGACCTTGGCTTCGATCACTGCGCCTTCGGCATCACGGTCAGGGTTGGCCCTCAGTTCAAGCAGTTCCGCCTGAAGCATGATGGCTTCTTCGAGTTTGTCGAGCCCCTGGCCGGTATGGGCGGAAACATCCACCGCCAGCACATCACCACCGAAATCTTCGGTGACAATCTCGTGGCTGAGCAATTCGTTGCGGACACGCTGCGAATCCGCTTCCGGCTTGTCGCATTTGTTGATCGCGATAATGACAGGGCATTCTGCCGCCCGGGCATGGTTGATCGCTTCGATGGTCTGCTGCATGACCCCGTCATCGGCAGCCACCACCAGAATGACGATATCGGTGATATTGGCCCCGCGTATCCGCATTTCAGTAAAGGCTTCGTGGCCCGGGGTATCAATGAAGGTGATCTTGTTGCCATCCGCATTGACGACCTGATAGGCCCCGATGTGCTGGGTGATGCCGCCCGATTCGCCGGCGGCAACACTGGTGCGGCGGATCGCATCGAGGATCGAGGTCTTGCCGTGGTCGACATGCCCCATGACAGTCACCACCGGCGGCCGCGGCTTGAGGCTCGCGGGATCATCCTCAACATCATCACTGATGATATCAACATCGGCTTCGGAAACACGGTTGGGCTTGTGGCCAAGCTCGATCACAATCAATTCGGCGGTTTCGGCATCGATCGTCTGGGTGACGGTGGCCATGATCCCGAGTTTCATCAATTCCTTGATCACATCGGCGGCACGTTCGGCCATACGGTTCGACAGTTCCTGAACGGTGATCGCATCAGGGATTGTCACCTCACGCACCTGCTTGACCTTGGGCTGGGCTTCATTGCCACGCATCCGGGCCTTTTCGCGTTCACGGGCCCGGCGGACCGAAGCCAGCGACCGCTGGCGGATGCTATCACCGCCATCAAGAGCTTCGGTGATGGTGATCTTGCCCCGGCGACGCTGATCCTGCTCACCACGGCGGGTATTCTGCTTTTTCGGCTGATCGGGTGTCTCGCGGCGGCGGGCAGGGGTGCGGCCGCTGCCCTGATCGGCATCGGCGTAACCACCGCTGCGGTCACTCGCCTCGGCGCTTTCGCGCTTGGCCCGGGCTTCGGCATGGCGGCGGTTGTCTTCTTCGCGGCGCGTGTCTTCGGCGGCAGCGATTTTCTGCAATTCCTCAAGCTCGCGTTCGCGGCGGGATTTCTTTTCCTCGACCGGGGCGGTGGCGGCTTCTTCCTGCGGGGTGGCTTCGGGTTCGGCGGGGCGCGGCGGCATGGTATCCGCCTGGCGTTTCAGCCCCTGCTGAAGGGCGCGGTTGCGGGCGGCACGCTCGGCATCGGTCAGGTTATCGAGATTGGTTGCGGCACCGGCACTTGGCGGCGGTGTTTCCGCCTCGGCCGGGGTGGCTTTCGGCTGTTCCGGGGCAGCCGGTCGGGAAGCCCCGCGGCCAGTCGGCTGACGCTTGCGAACAACTTCGACCTGAACCTGACGCGTGGCGGTTCGGGAAGTCACACGCTGGGATGGCGTGGCTCCACCTTCGGCAACACCGCCGAGGGTCAGTTTGCCACTCCCCAGACTCAAGGTTTTCTTCTTGTTACCCTGTTCGCTCATCAATAGCCCTTTCCATCCATCCGGCAACCAGCCGGCGGATGTTCTTTCGTTTCACATGGTTTACAATGCCCTTGCACCGAAATGCAAGAGATTGCACAAAAACCATCGCTTATGCTGGCCGTAATCCGTCCAGTCTTTCAATCTCGGTTCTGATCCGATCTTCCAGCCGGGGATCCCCCGCAGCGACCGCGGCAAAGGCAATGGAAGCCCGGCCGAACGCGGCCCCGAGCTCATCCCCTGAAAGCGACTGCACCACCCAGTCATGGTCGACATCACCGATCAGCGCCCGGGATTCCCGAGCTGACGCATCAGCGGCAATGATCAGCCCCGCCACCGAGCCGAACGCCCTGATCTTGCCGCCACCACCGATAACACGGCCCGTGCGGCGGCCGATCGAGAGCGTATCCTGAACCCGCTTCAGCATCAGGCTGACCAGTTTTTCGGCCAGCCCCTCCGGTGTTGACCGGGCTTCGGCGGCGCGGGCGATCTGGCCCTTGGCGAGGCCTTTTTCGAGCACCTCGCGGCGGGCCGTGATCCACGCCCCCCTGCCGGGGAGTTTGGCCGCCGGATCAGGCGTCAGCACCCCCTCAGGGTCAGCCACAAAACGGATCATCGCAGACGGATGGCCACGTTCCCGGGTCACCACGCATTGGCGTTCCGATGTATCTGCGGCATTCTGTTTCAGGTTTCTGCCTCCTCAGGGACGGCCTCATCACCTGCCTCAGCCTCATCACCTGCCTCAGGTTCATCATCGAACCAGTGGGCGCGAGCTTCCATGATGATCTCACCGGCATCTTCGCTGCTGATCGGGCCCAGCGGCGACAGATGTTCCAGCAGCTCCTCTGTATCGAGATCAGCCAGATCATCGAGCGTTTTGATCCCGGCCTCAGCCAGTTTCAGGATCGAAATAGGCGTCAGCGCATCAAAGTTCCGCAGGTCATCAGACACCCCGAGTTTTTCGAGTTCTTCTGCGATCCGGCGCGCTTCTCCTTCGACAAACTCGATCGCCCGGCGTGACAGTTCGGCGGCAATATCTTCATCGAAGCCCTGGATGCTCATCAATTCGTCAACCGGTGTTTCGGCGATATCCTCGACCATGGCAAAGCCTTCGGCAATCAGCAGATGGGCGATCACATCATCGATATCCAGCGCCTGCATGAAGCGTTCCGAACGGTTGCGGGTTTCTTCCTGGCGGCGTTCGCTTTCCTGGGTTTCGGTGAGAATATCAATATACCAGCCTGTCAGCTGTGAGGCGAGACGGACATTCTGGCCGCGGCGGCCGATCGCCAGCGACAACTGATCATCAGGGACGATGACTTCCATGCGGCCGGCATCTTCATCCATCACCACTTTCGAGACAACCGCCGGGGCAAGGGCGTTGACGGCAAAGGTCACGGTTTCTTCGGACCAGGGAATGATCTCGATCTTCTCGCCCTGAAGTTCGTTGACCACAGCCTGAACCCGGCTGCCACGCATCCCGACACAGGCCCCGACAGGATCAATGCTCGGGTCCTTGGAGACAACAGCGATCTTTGCCCGGCTGCCCGGTTCACGGACGACATTCTTGATCTCGATCATGCCGTCATAGATTTCCGGGACTTCCTGAGTGAACAACTGGGCCATGAACTGGTTGTCAGCACGCGACAGAAAGATCTGCGGGCCCCGGACTTCTTCACGGACATCCTTGATATAGGCCCGGACACGGTCACCCTGACGGAGAATTTCACGGGGGATCATTTCTTCCCGGCGAATGACACCTTCGGCACGGCCAAGATCAACCGAGATCGAATAGCCTTCGGCACGCTTGATTGTCCCGACAACGATCTCGCCGACCCTGTCTTTATATTCCTCGTACTGGCGGGCACGTTCAGCATCACGGACACGCTGGGAGATCACCTGCTTGGCGGTCTGGGCAGCGATACGGCCGAATTCCAGCGGCGGCAGCGGCTGGCGGATGAAATCGCCGATACCGAGATTGCCATCAACCTTCTGGGCTTCCTCGAGGGTGATCTGGCAGGCTTCATCCTCGACCTCTTCGACCACTTCCGTCACCTGTTCGAGGGTGATGGCACCGTTCTTGCGGTCAATATAGGCCCGGATATCGCGTTCCTGACCATAGCGGGAACGACCGGCTTTCTGGATCGCCTGTTCCATCGCAATGATCACTTCCTCGCGATCAATGGATTTTTCGCGGGCAACGATATCAGCCACCTGGATCAACTCTGCACCGGGGATGCTGGATGTGTTCATCGTGCTAGCCTTTCTTTCTTGCTTTCAGCGGTTTCATAAAAAATTCAGACGGGTCAAGTTTGGCGCTTTCGATCGTATCGAACGCCAGTACCTGGGGGCCGAAGGTGGTATCGATGAGCACGTTGTTGTTCGCATCGAGCCCCTGAAGCCTTCCCTGGAATCGTTTGCGGCCGTCAATCAGCATCTTGGTGCTGATCTTGGCCAGTTCACCGGTGAACCGGTCAAAATCTTCAAGCCGGACAAGCGGCCGTGACAGCCCGGGGGAGGAAACTTCGAGCGTGTAATGGCTTTTGATCGGATCCTCAACATCAAGCACCGCGGAAACACCCCGTGAGATGGCGGCGCAATCCTCAACGGTCATCTCCCGCGTGTCATCCAGCGGTTCCGCCATGATCTGCAGGGTGCCGTTGCCGAACAGCACACGGACGAGCCGAAACTCGAGCGCATCCAGCACCGGGTCGATCATTGCACCAATTTTGTCTTCAAGCAGCATGGTTCAGCCAATAAAAAAGTGGGCCTTTTGAGCCCACCGCCTCTTCGACAGTCATTTTCAGGCTTTATAGGCCTTTCCCTGCCGAAACGCAAGCCCTGTCAGTCTTCGCGCCTGAACATGAACCAGTTCGGGATGCGGCCTTCGCGTTCCGCCTTGGCCATATAGCGTGTGCCGGGCCAGCCTGCAGGCGGCTGCCGCCAGTCATCAGGGCGGCGGGCATTCCAGCGAAACCCCTCTGCATCCATCATCGCCTGCAGAATCCAGCCCTTGGCCACAGGCTCGTCACTGGCCAGCAGCAGGCTTCCCCCCGGCCTGATCAGCCGCTTCATTTCCGCCAGCAGTGGCGGCTGCAGGATACGTCGTGACCGATGCCGGAATTTCGGCCAGGGATCGGGAAACAGAATAAAGGCCCCGGCAAGGCTGGCCGGGGCAAACCGCGGCAACAGCAGCCGCACATCTTCGGGCCAGAGCCGGATATTGGTCAGCTCATGCCGGGCCATATGGCCGCAGAGCGACGCCACCCCGTTGATGAACGGTTCAGCCCCGATAAACCCGGCCGCCGGGTTTTCCGCAGCCCGGGCGGCCAGATGCTCACCACCGCCGAAGCCGATTTCAAGGAAGACCATATCTGGACGCGGGTCGAACAGGCTCGCCGGATCAAGTGTTTCCCGGCTTTCCGCAAGTTTTGGATCAAGCCCGTGGGCGGCCAGACCCTCTTCGAGATGGCGGGCGGCATTGGGGCGCAGTTTACGGCCGCGGCGGCGACCATAGAAAAGCAGACGATCGGAGGAGGAGCCCCGGTTTTCAACCATTGTCTAGAGTGCAGCCTTGAGCGAATCAACGAGATCAAGGGATTCCCACGAAAACGTCCCCGGCCCAGCCTCACCCGCAGTACGACCAAAATGGCCATAGGCTGCCGTGGCGGCATAGATCGGTGCGCTCAGCCCCAGTTTTTCGCGAATACCCCGGGGGGAGAGATCCATCACCTCGGGAACGATACGGTCGAGCAGGCGGTCATCCACCTCGCCGGTGCCATGGGTATCGACATAGACCGAAAGCGGGTGCGAAACCCCGATGGCATAGGACACCTGAATCGTGCAGCGGTCGGCAAGACCGGCGGCAACGATGTTCTTGGCGACATAGCGGGCGGCATAGGCGGCCGAACGGTCAACCTTTGTCGGGTCCTTGCCGCTGAATGCCCCGCCACCATGGGGAGCTGCACCACCATAGGTATCAACAATGATCTTGCGACCGGTCAGCCCGGCATCACCATCGGGCCCGCCGATAATGAACTGGCCGGTGGGGTTGACGAAGAACTTGTCTTCATCGCACATCCAGCCGTCGGGCAGGGTATCCATCACCACACCACGGACCAGATCCCGGATATCCTGCTGGCTGGCATCCTGATGATGCTGGGTCGACACAACAACGCTTTCAGCCCGCACAGGCTTGCCATTTTCATAAACGCAGGTGATCTGGGATTTGCTGTCGGGGCCGAGCAGATCGGTTTCCCCGGCATGGCGCATCGCTGCCATTGTCTTCAGAATCTGGTGCGAATAATGGATCGGGGCAGGCATCAGTTCTGCGGTCTCGCGGCAGGCAAAACCGAACATGATCCCCTGGTCACCGGCGCCCTCATCCTTGTTCTCGCCGCTGTCAACGCCCATGGCGATATCAGCCGATTGTTCGTGCAGATGGTTGGCCACGGTCATGTGCTGCCAGTGATAGCCATCCTGTTCATAGCCGATGGACCGGACAGCTTCCCGCGCCGTGGTGATGATCTCATCATCGCTCACCGGTTCCGGGCAGCGGATCTCTCCGGCCAGAACCGTGCGGTTTGTCGTGGTCAGGGTTTCGCAGGCCACCCGGCTTTCGCCGTATTTGCCAAGCAGCAGATCAACGATTTCATCGGAAACGCGATCACAGACTTTATCGGGATGACCTTCGGAGACAGATTCACTGGTGAAGAGATGATGCATGGCTATTCCTATGATTAAAACGCGAGATTACCGCCGGGAATAAACAGCCGTCAAGCCTTGTTGCAGGACTGCCATCATCACCAGAACAAGGACCATGATCCCGAAAACACGATCCCCGAAACGGTGATAGACAGTCTCGACCATGCCGCCCAATCTGGCATCGATAACCCCTTCACGGCCATAGCCGAGACGATCGACCAGCCTGCCGCGGGAATCAATCACGGCGGAAATGCCGTTATTGGCGGCCCGCAGCATGGGCAGCCCCAGTTCCGCCGACCGCATCCGTGCCATCGCCAGATGCTGGCGCGGGCCGATGGTATCGCCGAACCAGGCATCGTTGGTGATCGTCACCATAAGCCCTGCCGCCCGGGCATGGGCTGCCCGGCGGACAGCGGCGGGAAAAATAGCCTCATAACAGATCAGCGGCAGGATCGAGACCTGGCGGCCATCATCGCGGCTGATCGCAAACCGGGCCACGCCCTCACCAGGGCTGAAATCGCTCGGCCCGGCCAGCGCATCGACAAACGGCAGCAGATCCCGCAACGGCGCATATTCACCAAAAGGAACAAGATGCTGTTTGGCATAGGATGCTGCCTGCCGACCATCACGATCAACAAGAACAGCACTGTTGTAAAAGGCCAGCTGTGGCTGTTCATCGAGGTCGAGCGCCCCGGTGATGAGAGCCGTATCACCCCCGGTCACGTGCCTTGTGACCGCCTCAAACACCGGCCGGTCATCAGCAACAAACCCGGCAAAGGCTGTTTCCGGCCAGATGATCAAAGCCGGTTCCACCGCGCCCGGCTGGCGCGAGAGTTGCATCAGCCGGACAAGGTGATCCGGTCTTTTTTCACGATCCCATTTGTCGCGCTGGCTGATATTCGGCTGCACCAGGCGGACTGTCATCCCCATGGTCTCGCCTTGCTGATCCGGCTGGTCGAGATGGGCTGCCCCGGCCAGCGGAACCGACATTACCAGCCCCAGAAAAACCACAGCCTGCCCGCGTCTCCCGGCGGCGATCACCAGCGGCAGCAGCGGGATCAGGATCGCCACCAGGCTCAGCCCCCAGAGCCCGAAAAACGATGCCGCGGCCAGCATCACCTCATGCTGGGCAAAGATCATCCCCGGCGCATTCCAGGGAAACCCGGTGAGGATGAAACCGCGCCCGTATTCAGCAAGGCTCAGGGTGATGGCGAGCACAAAAGGACGCTGGCGGGGATCAGGCACGATCACGGCCGTGACCATAAAAGCAATCCCCCAGAACAGCCCCAGCAGCAGCGGCATCCCAAGAGCGGCAAACGGGATCAGCAGCACATGGCCACCGCCGGAAGTCACAAAGGCGACGCTGATCCACCAGAGTGAGACGGCAAACCAGCCAAATCCGGTGGCCCAGCCGAGCCACAGGGCCTCAGCCCCGGTCCGGGATGTCATCAGCAAGCCGAACGGCACCGCCAGCAACAGGATCAGCACAACGATACCGAGCGGCGGCAACGCGGCTGAGGCCACCACCCCTGAAACAAGCGCCACGATGAGCTGCGTCTTCAGCGATCGGGGCGGGGTGAAGATCATTCTTTCGGGTGGCTTTCCGCAGAGGCAGCCACCGCCAGGCTGAACCGGTTGAGCCCGCAGATGCGGATCAGGCTGACATGGCGCGGGTGGCTTTCGAGAATTTCAAACTCAAGGCCCAGCGGGTGGCGGATGATCTCGCCCCGGACAGGCACACGCCCGGCAAGCGAGACAACAAGCCCGCCCACGGTATCAATTTCATCGCTGTCCATATCGTCGAGCAGGCTGCCGGTGATCTCTTCCAGTGTGCCGATCTCAAGCCGGGCTTCGGCAGTGGCAGTGCCGTCACCATTGATATCGAAAACCGGTGATGTGTCTTCATCATGTTCGTCATTGATCTCACCGACGATTTCCTCAACCAGGTCTTCAATGGTGATAAGCCCGTCAGTACCGCCATATTCATCGACGACAAGGGCGAGATGCAGCCGCTTGATCCGCATTTCCTGCAACAGATCAAGGGTCCGCATTGTCGGCGAGATGAAGATCGGCTGCCGCAGCATGGTCACAATATCGAGTTTCTTGCCTTCATTGAGACACCGCGCCACATCCTTGATATGCAGAAAACCAAGAACCGTATCGAGGCTGCCCTTTGTCACCGGAACACGGGAATGGCCGGCGGCGGTCATGGTGCCGAGAATCGCATCGGCACCGTCATCGATATCGACAGCGATAATATCCGCCCGGGGTACCATCACATCAAAGGCCCGGATATCCCGCAGCCCGAGAATGTTTTTCAGCAGCATGCTTTCATGGCTGTCGAAGGTCACGGTATCGCGGATTGATTCTTCGAGCAGTTCGGCGATCTCTTCCCGTTCGAGCGTCCGCTGGCTGCCGGGGATCAGTTTGGCGAGTGCCGCTGTGATTTTGTTCAGCATCAGCCCACAGCCTCCTGATACGGGTTGGTGATCCCGAGACCGGCGAGAATGCTGATCTCCAGCTGTTCCATGGTCTCGGCCTCGTCATCATCGTGGTGATCATGGCCAAGAAGGTGCAACACCCCGTGGACGACCAGATGCAGGAGATGGTCGGCCGCCGCCTTGCCCTGATCCTGCGCCTCGGCGATGACGGTTTCATAGGCGATGGCGATATCCCCAATAGGGCCATCATCGTCATCATCAGGGAAAGACAGCACATTGGTGGGGCCCGGCTTGCCGCGATGAGTCTCATTAAGATGGGCCAGCCGGGCATCATCGGCCAGCAGGATCGACATCTCGGCCCAGGGGCAGGCGGCCGCCTTGAGGCTGGCGCTGATCGCAGCAGTCATCGCCGCACGCTGATCGTCCCCGACCAGATCAAGCCAGTGCCGATCATGGATGATCAACTCAGCTTCAAAACGATCGGGCTGCTGGAGGATGAAAACCGGACTATCCGGTTCGTCATCAGCATCGGCAGGGGTGTGTTCCTGTTCATTCATCGTGGTGGCCGTGGTCTTCATATGCCGTCAGTATCCGCGCGACAACCGGGTGGCGGACAACATCGTTGCCCTTCAGCCTGATGATATCGACCCCGTCGACATCGTCAAGGATTGTCACCGCTTCCGCCAGACCGGATTTCTGCCCCCGGGGCAGATCAATCTGGGAAAGGTCACCGGTGATCACCATTTTCGAATCATCCCCAAGCCGGGTCAGCACCATCTTCATCTGGACAGGGGTGGTGTTCTGGGCTTCGTCGATGATGACATAGGATTGGGCGAGGGTGCGGCCCCGCATGAAGGCTATTGGCGCAATCTCGATCTGCCCCGAGGCCAGCATCCGGTCAACCTTGTCGGGCGGCATCATGTCATAGAGCGCATCGTAGAGCGGCCGCAGATAGGGATCGACCTTTTCCTTCATGTCACCGGGCAGGAAGCCGAGCCGTTCACCGGCCTCGACCGCCGGCCGGGACAGCACGATCCGTTCAACCTGCCTTTTCTTGAGGGCCTCGACAGCCTTGGCCACCGCAAGATAGGTCTTGCCGGAACCCGCCGGGCCGATCCCGAAGACGACATCGTGACGGGCCAGCGATTTGAGATAGGTCTGCTGGCCTGCCGATTTTGCCGTGACTGTCTTGCGCCAGGTCTCAACAGCATCATCGGCATTGGCAAATGCCTTCATCGCACCCTCGTTGCTGCTGGCCCAGCGCAGGGCATCCTTGACCATGCCGGTGGAGATATCCTGACCGGGATTGCTGTCATTGGCGATACGCTGATAGAGCGCTTCGATGGTGCTTTTGGCGGTGGCCGCGTTATCGCGGCTTCCAGTGATCTGGATGATGTTGCCGAAACTGTCGAGCGTGACATCAAGAGCCTGTTCGATTTGTGCCAGATTGCTGTTGTGGTGCCCGTAGAGATAGGGCAGGTAGTCATTATCTTCGAATTCGAGTTTGATACTGTGGCTTTTATCCTGCCTCACGCGTCATCGTGCTCCACTCAAGAGGTTTCCACGGCCTCGGCAGCCAGGCTGTTCTGGGATGCCGAGATGATCTTCAAGGATACTATATCACCAATTTGACCACATGACTCAGGGAAATGTACAGCTTGCATCCACGGGCTGCGCCCGGCCCGCTGGCCCTGCCTGTTGGCGGGGCGTTCAACCAGCACATCCATGATGCTGCCGACCTTGGCCTCGTTGAAGGCACGCTGCTGTGATTCGACCAGTTGCTGCAGCCCGGCGAGGCGTTCCGCCTTGACGCTGTCCTCAACCTGGTCTTCGGAAGCCGCCGCCGGGGTGCCCGGACGGGGTGAATATTTAAACGAATAGGCCGAAGCGTATCCAACCTCGGCGATCAGGCTGATTGTATCGGCGAAATCCCTGTCGGTTTCTCCGGGAAAGCCGACGATAAAATCGCCGCTCAAGGCCAGATCAGGGCGTGTTTTCCGGAGGCTGTCGATGATCCGCAGGTAATCATCACGGCTGTGGTGGCGGTTCATCGCCTCAAGAATGCGGTTTGATCCCGATTGAACCGGCAGATGCAGATAGGGCATGAGCTGCGGCAGCTCGCCATGGGCACGGATCAGATCATCATCCATATCCCGCGGATGCGAGGTGGTGTAGCGGAGCCGCTCAAGACCCGGCAGATCAGCGATGGCGCGCAGCAGCCGGGCAAAATTCCAGGTGCCGCCATCGGGGGCTTCACCGCGCCAGGCGTTGACATTCTGGCCGAGCAGGGTCAACTCGACACTGCCCCCGGCGATCAGGCGCCGGGCTTCGGTAAGGACACTTTCCGCCGGACGCGAAAACTCAGCCCCGCGGGTATACGGCACGACGCAGAAGGTGCAGAACTTGTCACAACCTTCCTGAATTGATAGGAACGCCGCCGGACCGCGAGGGGTGTGTTCCTCGGGCAGGAAATCAAACTTGTCTTCCACCGGGAAATCCGTGTCGATCACTGCCTGGCGCGAGGCCGGGTCGGTTTTGGTCACGAGCTGGGGCAGCCGGTGATAGGCCTGGGGCCCGACCACGACATCCACCCACGGGGCGCGGCGGGAAATTTCCTCACCTTCAGCCTGGGCAACACAGCCCGCCACGGCGATCGTGACCTTGCGGCCGGCAGCAGCTTCACGTTCTTTCCAGAGCCGCAGCCGCCCAAGTTCCGAGAACACCTTTTCCGAGGCTTTCTCGCGGATATGACAGGTGTTGATGATCACCATATCCGCTGTATCGGCATCGGTTGACGGCGCATAGCCGAGCGGCGCCAGCACATCCGCCATACGATCGGAATCGTAGACATTCATCTGGCAGCCATAGGTTTTGATGAACAGCGATTTTGACATGGTATTGAGTTAACTTTCGCGCCGGGGTGTGTCAAGGCGCATCAGCAGGGCATCGGCTGTGTTGTCACCGCGATAATAGCCCTCGCGCACCCCTTCTTCACGGAAACCGAAACGCCGGTAGAGACCGATGGCAGCCCGATTGTCAGGCCTGACGTCGAGGCGGCAACCCGCTGGCGCATGATCATTCAGAAACCGCTCGAGAAGAGCCGCCCCGATGCCTTGGCGACGGTGGCTGGTGGCGACGCTGATCTGAATGATTTCGGCCTCGCCCGCCACAGCCCAGCCGATGATAAACCCTGCCGGTGCAGCATCAACCTCGGCCAGCAGCCCCCTGAAGGCCGGCCGTGAAGCCAGCCCCGCAAGGGTGGCGGCAGGCCATGCCGGATCGATGCCCTCAAGCCCGGGGCAGCGGTCGGCTGTCAGGGGAGCCAGGCTGATCATGCCCGGGCCGGGCCGAGCAAGGGTGCTGAAAGATAGAGCGGGTCAAGCGGCCAGTCTGCCGGATTTGCCCCCGCAAGCTTGTCAAACAGCCCGCAAAGATGCCCCGCATCAGGGTCATCGGCGATCAGGGCATGGGGGCTGAGGGCTTCAAGCCCGGGCACTGCTGCGATATGGCCGGTGATGATCCATGATGATCCGGCCTCGGCCAGTACCGACGCGACCGCCTCGGGGGCGAGATCCTGCACCGCTGCCATGGGCTGACCGTCAGGATCGCGGCAATCGACAAAAACGCTGCCCCGGCGGCTGTCACCGAGGGCGGCCACAGGATGCACCCCGTCACCGGCAGCATGGGCCATCGCCTCAAGGCTCGGCAGGCCATAGGCCGGAACCCCCAGTGCCAGCCCCAGCCCCTTGGCGGCGGCAAGCGCCACCCTGATGCCGGTGAAGGAGCCCGGGCCCCGCCCTGCCACAACCGCCGTGCAGTCCTCTGGCTGCAGCCCGGCTTCGGCCAGCGCATCACGGGCGAGTGTCAGCATCCAGGTGGCATGGCCATGACGGGCGACCTTTTCATGGCGGGCGAGCAGGGCCCGGCCACGGCTGATCGCCACAGAAGCCTTGCCACCACTGCTTTCAAAGCCGATCAGGATATCGTCACGCTCAGAACCCATGATGACGGGGATACCTTTTGCCTGTTGTCCTTCATCAGGTTATAACGGGGCAAGAGAGAACTTGTCGAGACGGGGTTCTGCAATGCTGACACTATTCCGGCATATCCTGGCCGTTCTGGTGATTCTGTTTTCAGGGATGATGGCGGCACGGGCGGCTGACCACGCCACTGTGATCATGTATCACCGATTCGGGGAAAGCACATATCCTTCAACCAATACCACGCTGGAACAGTTCGAGGCTCATCTTGATGAACTGACATCGGGTCCCTATACCGTCTTGCCGCTGATCGATATCACCCGGGCGATCCTCGCGGGCGAGAGCCTGCCGGACAGGACCGTTGCCATCACCATCGACGATGCTTTTCTTTCGGTTTATGAGGAAGCCTATCCCCGCCTGCGTGAGCGCGGCCTGCCTTTCACCCTTTTTGTCGCCACCAATGCGATTGACCGCGGCCTGAAAGGATACACCAGTTGGGATCAGCTTCGGGAAATGCAGGCCGACGGTGTGCATTTCGGCAGCCAGACCGATACCCACCCGCATATGCACCAGATCAATCTTGACGAGGCCCGCCGCGAGATCGAGACGTCCAACAACCGGTTTGTCGAAGAACTGGGGTTCAGCCCGCAACTGTTTGCCTATCCCTATGGGGAGTATACCCCCGCTGTCCGTGACATGATCCGTGAGGCCGGCTTTATCGCGGCTTTCGGCCAGAATTCCGGGATCATGAGTGCGGCTGATCATCCCTATGAATTCCCCCGCTTTGCCTTCAACGAAAACTACGGCGACCTGAGCCGGCTGAAACTGGCGATCAACGCCCTGCCGATCCCGTTCACGGACTACACCCCGGAAAGCATGGTGCTGGAGGAAAACCCACCGCTGGCCGGGTTTACCGTCGATGACGGGATCGAGCCCCTGCAGCGGATCAATTGTTTTGCCTCACGGATGGGGCGGGTCGAGACGATCATCCTGTCGCGGCGAGTGGAGATCCGCCTGCCAGGGGCCATCACCGGCAACCGAGGCCGGATCAACTGCACCATGCCCTATCTGGAAAACGGGCGGGATACCGGGCGCTGGCGCTGGCTGGGACGCCAGTTCCTGCCCGAAGAGTGATCATTCCTCGGTGAGCAGTGCTGTTTCATAATCCCACAGCAGGTTGTCTTCCATGACATCAAACAGCGTGGCGATATAGATATCGCGCTTTTCCGAATACTGATCGAGCGTGGCGATCAATGCCGGTAGCCGGGTTTCGATGGGGGCATCCCGGGTTTCTTGCCGGACACGCCGGAACCTGTCATAGGCGTGGTGGGTGTTGAGGTTGTGCATATAGGCACGGATCGATTCGAACAGATGGTTGAAGGAACGCACGACGGCATTGTCATAGCGGGCTTCCAATGGCCTGATACCGGCATCCTGGGACCATGCCCACTGGCCATAGACCGCATTCCCCTCAATCGCGAACCGAGATGTTCCCCAGCCTGATTCGATCGCCGCCTGGGCCAGCGCGATCGAGACCGGCACCGGCCGCACCCGCTGTTTCAGTTCCGCATAGATTTCGGCATCGCTGCGGCTGGCCGGATCAAAATTGTAAAGCTGTGCCCATTGCCGGAGTTTTTCGCTGTCCCCGGCCCTGAAACTGACATCGATGCGTTTGCGCCGGTGATCGAGTTCCAGATTGGCGCGCAGGATCAGCGGCAGCATGAAGGCAATAAACTGAGTTTTACGCTGATCGACGGTAAGCCCGGAAAGATCGGGCAGGGTTTCGATATAGATCGGCGCCACCACCAGCGGTTTACGATCCACTTTCGGGATGATCAGGGGCTCAGCAGGCGGATCAATCATCGCCATCTCAAGCGGGGCATCCCCGGCTGTTGCCGCCGGAACATCTTTGGGGCCTGCTTCCAGACCCGGGTCCGGGTCCGAGACGGCCCCATTTGGCCCATTTTCAGGCGTGATGATCGCCGCGATATCAGCATCCTGCGTCGGTGCGACAAAGGACAGGACAGGGGCAGGGGAGAGCATCGCTTCGAGTTGCTGCAGGCGTTGCGAGGAAAGCGGCTCGGCCGCGTCGGTCAGGGTCTGCTCGGCCTCATAACCGGCATGAAACTGTGGCGGCTTGAAATCGAAGATGGCAACAAGCCCCAGCTGTATGCCGACAAGCATGACACCAGCAACCGCCATGTGCCGGGGTTTGATCAACGATCCCGTCTCGGCCATTCTGCTTTCTCAGCGATTAATCAGGTGCTGTCTGCGCGGACTTCCTGCACCTCAGGAATATAGTGCCGCAGCATATTTTCGATCCCCATCTTGAGCGTCGCCGTTGAGCTCGGGCAACCCTGGCAGGCCCCGCGCATATACAGCGTCACCACACCTTCTTCGAAGGACTTGAAAACGATATCACCGCCATCCATGGCGACGGCCGGGCGGACACGCGTATCCAGGAGATGCTTGATCTGCTGGACAGTTTCGTCATCCTCACCCTCACTGGCATCGTCGGTGGGTGTGTTTTCAATCACCGGCATCCCGGAGGCATAATGTTCCATGATCGCAGCAAGCACACCGGGCTTGATGGTGAACCATTCGCGGCTTTCGTCCTTGGTAATCGACAGGAAATCCTGACCAAGAAAGACATCGCTCACCCCGTCAACGGCAAACAGACGCCGTGCCAGCGGCGAGTTCGCCGCATCATCAATGGAGGAGAAATGCACCGTCCCGGCAGGCATCACATCGACCCCGGGGATGAATTTCAGGGTGGCGGGATTGGGGGTATCTTCGGTCTGGATGAACATGATCCGTTCTCCTCTTTATCCTGATCATAATATAGGGGAGAACCCCGGCAGTTACAATATGCCGCCACCAACAAAGGCGGGTCAGAAGGCCCCGTTCTAGCCTCGGCTGGCCCCGAGAAAGCCCACCAGACGGCGGATATCCGCCATGATCGGCTGGCTGATCGCATGGGCCTTTTCGGCACCCCGGGTGAGGGTTTCATCAAGATGCCCCGGGTCCTGCATCAGCCGGTTCATTTCCGTGGTGATCGGGGCAAGACGGCTGACCGCCAGATCCGCCAGCGCCGGTTTGAACACCCCGAAACCCTGGCCACCATACTCAGCCAGCACCGCGGCATCATCCGTATCGGCGAGGGCCGCGTAGATTGTCACCAGATTGCGGGCTTCCGGCCTGTCTTCGAGCCCTTCGGCTTCCGAGGGCAGCGGTTCCGGGTCGGTTTTCGCCTTGCGGATTTTCTGGGCGATGGTATCGGCGTCATCCTGAAGTGAAATGCGTGAATTGTCGGAAGGATCGGACTTGCTCATCTTCGCACTGCCGTCACGCAGGCTCATCACCCGGGTGGCCTTGCCGAGAATCTGCGGTTCCGGCAGGGGGAAAAACTCATCGTCAAACATTGCGTTGAACGCCTGAGCGATATCGCGGGTCAGTTCCAGATGCTGTTTCTGGTCATCGCCGACCGGCACATGGGTGGCTTTGTAGGCGAGAATGTCCGCCGCCATCAGCGTCGGGTAGGCATAGAGCCCAACCGTCGCGTTCTCGCGGTTCTTGCCAGCCTTTTCCTTGAACTGAGTCATCCGGTTGAGCCAGCCAAGCCGGGCCACACAATTGAAAATCCAGGCCAGTTCGGCGTGCTGCGGCACACAGGACTGATTGAAGAGAATCGATCGTTCCGGATCGATCCCCGCCGCCAGCAGGGCTGCTGTCACCTCGCGGGTGCTGGCGGTCAGTTCCGCCGGGTCCTGCGGGACAGTGATGGCATGCAGATCAACAACGCAATAGAGGCATTCATTGCCGTCCTGGAGATCAACCCAGTTGCGGATCGCCCCGAGATAATTGCCGAGATGCAGATTTCCTGTCGGCTGAACGCCCGAAAAGATACGGTTCATCATATGTCCTTCTGCCCTGCGGCTGATGATCGGTTCTGATCTGCCTCTTTTTACCGCCTTGCGGGCTCCGGTCAAGCCCCTGAGGCAGGCGGCGCATCTTCTAGGGTTTCATCTTTCGGCCAGGCCTTGAGGAGGCGCGACAGGCCAAGATAGGTCAGCAGCCCGGCAATGACCAGCAGCACGAGCCGGACAAAGGCATAGCCGAGCACACCCCCGGCCTGCGCCATGAGGGCCATCGCCACTGCCAGTACCGCCCCCATGACAAATGTGGATATCAGCACCCGGCCGAAGGTTTCGGCAATCCGCCCGTCAAGGCGGTTGCGGCGGAACAGCAGCACCACCATGATCACCACTGACAGCCACGATGAAAGCGAGGTCGCCAGCGCGATCCCTGCCGCCCCTAACACCTGCATCAGCGTAAGGCTGAGCCCAATATTGACAGCAATGGTCAGCATCGCGACCCGCAACGGGGTTTTCGGGTCATTGGCGGCAAAAAAGGCTGGCTGGATGATCTTGGCAAGGATGAATGCCGGGATCCCGGCCCCATAGGCCATCAGAATCCATGAAACCGGCTCGATCCGCGAAGGCGCAAACGCCCCATAGGCAAACAGCCCGGCGATGATCGGCTCGGCCAGCAGGATCGAGGCGGTTGCGGCGGGCAAGCCGAAGAACAGCCCTGTCTGGAAGCCTCTCGCCAAGACCCGCCGGACTCCTTCATGATGGTTGTCGGCTTCCAGATGCGACAGCCGCGGCAACAGTGCTGTGCCGAGGGCGATACCGATGATCCCCAGCGGCAATTGGGCAATACGGTCAGCATAATAGAGCCCGGCAATGGCCCCGGCCGGCAATGTTGAGGCGAGGATTGTATCGACCAGCAGGTTGATCTGCATGGCCCCGGCCCCGATTGCCGCCGAAAAGAAATTGCGCCACATCCGCCGTGATTGTTCAAGCAGCCGCGGCCACCACAGAAAGGCCGGAACCTTGTTGATGCGGCCGAGCATATGGCGCATGAAAACCAGCTGGATGACCCCGGCCAGCGGCACTGAAACCGCCAGCGGCACAGCCCCGGATGAGCCGAGGATCCCGCAGCCAAGGGCACCGCCGATCAGCGCGAGGTTGAGAATGACCGGGGCCGCCGCCCCACCCAGAAACCGGTTATGGGCATTGGTGATCGCCGCCCAGAACGCCACCAGCGATATCATCGGCAGAAACGGCATCGTGATCCGCGCAAGGGTGATCGCCTGGCCGTAGCGCTCGCCCTCCTGATCAAATCCCGGGGCCAGCATCGTGATCACGACAGGCATGGTCATTTCAAGAACAAGGGTGATCACCACAAGAGCCCAGAGCAGCGTGACCTGAACATCGGCGGCAAGCGCGGCAGCGGCGGCTTCGCCGGTTTTCTTGGCGCGGGCATAGGCGGGCATGAAAGCGTTGGTCATCGCCCCTTCTGCTGTCAGCCGCCGGAACAGGTTGGGCAGTTTGAAGGCGATGAAAAACGCATCAGCCAGCGGCCCTGCCCCGATGAAGATGGCGATCAGGATATCACGGCAGAACCCCAGCACACGGCTGAGCGCTGTCAGCCCGCCGATCTGGCTCATGGCCGCGAGCAGGCCGGGCCCCCTGAAATAGCGTTTCAGCTTTTCCATCAGGCCGCCACCCGGTTGGCGGGATCACTTTCACGGAGCACATCAAGCAGTTCACGCTGCAGGGTTTCGATGCGGCTTTCGCTCGTCAGTTTGAGCCCGAACCCGTCCTTGATATAGAAGACATCGACCACCCGGTCACCATAGGTCGAGACACTCGCCATCTGGATCTGGATGCCGAGATCGACCATCTTGCGGGTGATCCGGTAGAGCAGCCCCGGGGCATCCTTGCCGTTGATCTCAATGACAGTGTGGTTTTTCGAGGCGTTGTTGTTGACAAGCACCCGCGCCGGGGCGGCAATGCGCCTGATCCGGGATGGCGTCTGGCGATGGCGGCGTTCCACTGCCTCGTCAATATCGAGGAGCCCTTTGAGGGTTTTCGTCAGCCCCTTGCGGATGGTATCCATTTCGGCGCGGGACGTGATCGCCTGTTTGTGCTGATCCTGAATCCACAATGCATCGAGGGCCACCCCATCCTTGCGGGTGGTGATGCGGGCATCGACAATATTATAGCCGAGGGCGGCAACCCCGCCGGTAATCCGCGAGAACAGCCCGGCATCATCATCGGTCATGATCACCACCTCGGTGGCATTGCGCTGGCTGTCCGGGGTAAGGCTGATGCTGAGCAGGCGTTCCTCGGCCAGGTGATCGCGGCACATCGCGGCATGGCGGTGGAGGCTTTCGGCATCAAAACTTGTCCAGTAGGAACTGTAGAACATTCCCAGATGCTGATTGATATCGTCATCGGACCAGTCATCGGCGAGCCGTTCAGCGAGCCCGGCTTTGGCTTCGCGTTCGATCAGGTGCATGGCTTCATCGGCGTTTTCACCGCGCAGCACAGCCATGGCCCGGGCATAGAGTTCCCGCATCAGCGCAGCCTTCCAGCCGTTCCAGACATTCGGCCCGACCGCACGGATATCGGCGACCGTCAGCACCAGCAGCAGATTGAGCCGTTCCGGAGACTGCACTTCACGGGCGAAATTGGTGATCGTCATCGGATCGTTGAGATCATAGCGGAAGGCCGTTTCGCTCATCAGCAGATGATAGCGGACAAGCCAGGCGACGGTTTCGGTCTCATCATCATCAAGCCCCAGCCGCGGGCAGACCGACCGGGCCACTTCGGCACCGAGGATCGAATGATCACCACCGCGCCCCTTGGCGATATCATGTAGCAGCATCGCCACATAAAGCTCGCGCCGAAGCGTGATCTCTTTAACCGCGGCGGTGGCCACCGGGGCGATATCAGCAAGCGCGCCTGTTTCAATGCCGTTGAGAATGCCCATGGCGAAGATCGTGTGCTCGTCAACCGTGTAACTGTGATACATATCGAACTGCATCATCGCAACAATGCGCCCGAAATCCGGCAGGAATTTGCCGATGAAGCCGCTTTCGTTCATCAGCCGCAGCACCCTCTCCGGGCTTTCCGGCGATGTCAGGATATCGAGAAACATCTCATTGTTCTGCGGATCAGCCCGGAAATCGGTATCGATCAGCCGCAGGTTGCGGTGCAGTTTCCGCAACACATCGGGGTGAATATCAAGCCCGTTCTGCTGGGCAATGCCGAACATCTGCATCATCAGCCCGGGGTTTTTACTGAACCGCGTCTCAAGCGGCAGAGTCAGACGGCCGGCATCGACCTCGAACGGCTTCGGCACCCGCCGCGGCAACAGCCTTGAAAGCAGGGTCCGGGTGGTGGGAGAGAAATCCGCGGCAAAGGCCGAGCAGAAAATCCGGGTCAGGTTACCCACCGCCTTGGCCGCCAGGTAATACCGCCGCATAAAGCGTTCAACCCCGCTCAGCCCCTGGCGGTTGGCAAAGCCGAGCAGCGGGGCGATATCCATCTGGGCATCGAAGGTGAGCCTGTCATCCTCACGCCCCGCCCGCAGATGAAGATGGCAGCGAACAGACCACAGAAAGCGCTGAGCATAGGAAAATTCCCTGGCTTCCGCACGGCTGATGACACCGCGGTCGATGATCGCTTCAATCGAATGCAGCTGATAGGCATAACGGGCGATCCAGAACAGCGTGTGCAGATCACGCAACCCCCCCTTGCCATCCTTGATATTAGGTTCGACCATATACCGCCGGGAGCCGCTGCGCTCATGGCGTTTGTCCCTCTCCTGCAGTTTCATGGTGATGAACTCGATGGCGTTGCCCTTGACGATATCGTCATCAAATTTTTTCATCAGCTGATCAAAAAGGCTCTCATCCCCGGCCAGAAAGCGGGCTTCGATCAGGGCTGTGCGGATGGTGATATCCTGCTTTGCCGCTTTCAGGGCCTGGCGCAGGCTGCGTGTCGCATGGCCGACGGTCAGCCCCATATCCCAGAGGATATAGAGCAGGGTTTCGATCACCGTTTCGGTGCCCCGGTCAGCCTGCAACGGTGTCAGGAACAACAGATCGATATCAGAGGCCGGGGCCAGTTCACCACGGCCGTAACCACCGGTGGCAACAAGGCTCAGCGGCTGGCCGTCCTGGGGCTTGATGCGGTCGAAAAGGGCCCGCAACAGGCTGTCCATGATCAGCGCCATGCCACCGATATAGATCGCCCCGTCATTATCCTTGATAAACCGGTTGCGGATCGCCTCCCGGCCTTCAGCCAGCAGATCACGCGCCACCGGCAACAGGGCATCACGGAACTGATCACCCTCAACCGGGGTGACGGCTATCCTTTTGGCGGCACGCTTGGCGAAACCGGTCTGGTCGAACCAGGAAGCCGCAAAGGCCGAGGGGTCAAGCGCCTGCATCCATGGCGGCGCGCCTGTTTCCGGCGATGGGGGCGTCTTGCTGTTCATGGCGAATGTCCTTCCCGCCGCATTCTAGCCAATCCCTGCCCGGGCCGCCAGCCTAGTTCCCGTCACGCAGCGATTTCAGCCGGTAGAGTGCTTCAAGGGCTTCGAGCGGTGTCATGGTATCGGGCAGTATCTCATCCACCGCCTTGCCGAGGCTATCATCGCTTTGGGCCGGTGCGGCGGCGGATGTCTCGACCGAAAACAGCGGCAGATCATCAACCACCGAAGCGCTGATCGGGGCGTTTTCCTCGACAAGGCTGGCGAGAACCTGTTCGGCACGGTCCAGCACCCCGGCGGGAATCCCCGCCAGCCGGGCGACATGAATCCCGTAGGATCGGTCTGCCGCACCCTCGGTCACTTCATGCAGAAAGACGATCTCCCCCTGCCATTCGCGAACCTTCATCGCATGGCTGCTGAGCCGCTTGAGGCTGCGGCCGAGGGCATTCAGTTCATGGTAATGGGTGGCAAACAGCGTTCGGCAGCGGTTGATCTCATGCAGATATTCAACCACCGCCCAGGCAAGGGAAAGCCCGTCATAGGTGGCCGTGCCGCGGCCGATTTCATCAAGGATGACAAGTGCCCCGGGCCCTGACCGGTTGAGGATCGCCGCCGTTTCGACCATTTCGACCATAAAGGTGGATCGTCCTGTCGCCAGATCATCCGCCGCCCCGACACGGCAGAACAGCCTGTCAACAATGCCGATCACCGCCGCTGTCGCCGGCACATAGAGCCCGGCCTGCGCCATGATCGCAATGAGGGCATTCTGCCGCAAGAAGGTCGATTTCCCCGCCATGTTCGGGCCGGTCAGCAACCAGATGCTGTCATCATCCCCGAGCTGGCAATCATTGGCGATAAACGGATGTTCACCGCTGCGGGACAGCATCTGTTCGACCACCGGATGGCGGCCTTCGGTGATATCAAAGCGGGTGCTGTCTTCGACCTGAGGGCGGCAGTAATGCCAGGTTTCAGCCAGCACCGTTGTCGCCACGGCCACATCGAGCCGGGCCGCATCATCAGCGGTGACGGCGATCGCCGGAGCGTTGCTGAGAACCTTTTCCCGCAACTGCTCGAAATGCTCCAGCTCAAGCGCCAGGGCCCGGTCGGCAGCCGAGCCCATCTCGCGTTCAAGCTCGCCCAGTTCAGTCGTGGTGAAACGGACAGTCTGTGCCGTCGTCTGGCGGTGGATGAAAATCTCCTGCGCCTGCATCGCCTCGGCATGGTTGCTGCGGACCTCGATATGATAGCCGAGGACGTTGTTGTGCTTGATCTTGAGCGAGCCAACACCCGAGATATCCGCATAGCGGGCCTGCAACTGGGCGATCAGGCGGTGGCTTTCATCACGCAGGGCGCGCAACTCATCCAGTGCTGCATCAGCCCCGGCACGGATGAAACCGCCATCACGGGCCAGCAGCGGCAGGGTATCCCCGAGCCTGTCATCGATCTGCGGGATCAGCGGGGCGGCCCCGCGCAAGGTCTCGGCCATGGTCTCGAGGCTGCCCTCGGCCATCAGACTCGGCCGCCGCTTTCCGATCGCCGCTGCCATGTCATGCGCCGCCTTGAGCCCGTCGACAATCGCGGCCAGATCCCGGGGGCCGCCATGGCCGAGCGACAGCCGCGACAGGGCCCGTTCAAGATCGGGCATCTGCCGCAGGGCTTCGGCGAGACGGGCACTTAAGGTCGGGTCCTCGACCAATACCGCTGCCAGATCAAGCCGTGCATTGATGCTGTCAGCATCGGTCAGCGGTGCAGCCAGCCGGGCGGCCAGCAGCCGTCCCCCCGCCGCAGTGAGGGTTTTGTCGATCACCGATAGCAGGCTGCCCCGGGTTTCACCGGCAAGAGTCCGGTTCAGCTCGAGCGACCGCCGCGAGGCCGGATCGATTTCCATGATCCCGGCCGACGAGACCTGACGCACCGGCTTGAGCCGCAAATCCCGGCCTTTCTGGGTCTGGTCAAGATAGGTGATGATCGCCGCAGCGGCGGCCAGTTCTGCCCGATCGAGGCGGGCGATCCCATCAAGCGTGCTCACCCCGTAAAGGTCTTTCAGCATCCTTTCACCGCGGCTGCTGTCAAAATCCGTGGCCGGCCGCAGGGCCACACTGCCGACAAGACCATGGCCGTCACCATCCGTGAAGGGATGGTCGGCGGCAGGATGATCAGAAGCGATCAGCTCGGCGGCGGCAAGCCGAACCAGGGCTTCTTCAAGCCGATCCTGATCCAGTGCCTCGACGGAGAAGACCCCGGTGCTGAGATCGACCCAGGCGAGGGCCTGGCTGCCCCCGGATGAACCCAGCGCGGCCAGAAAATTGTTCTCGCGGGGCGGCAGAAAATCATCCTCGATCAGCGTCCCCGGGGTGACGATCCTGACCACCGCTCTCTTCAGCGGGCCTTTATTGCCGCGTTTCTTGGCTTCTTCGGGGCTTTCCGCCTGCTCACAGATGGCCACCCGGAAACCCTTGCGGATCAGCCGTGACAGATAGGTTTCGGCGGCATGGAAGGGCACCCCGCACATCGGGATATCGCGCTCACCGATACTGCCCCGCCGCGTCAGGGTGATATCGAGCGCCGCTGCCGCCGATACTGCATCGGCAAAGAACATCTCGTAGAAATCACCCATCCGGTAAAACAGCAGACAATCGGGGTGATCCTTTTTGACCTCCAGATACTGGGCCATCATCGGCGTAATGCCGGAGGACCCGGAATCGGGGAAATCAGTCATCAGCATGGTGTCGTCAGGCGCGGCCATGGGTCTTTCCGGGGTTATCTTCACCCTTGATGAGGCGACGCAGCGACGCTGTTGTCAAGGTGATTATCCTCTCAGGCGGAACCGAGATTGTGGTGGCTGATCAGCGTCTCCAGCGCTGTCTCGGGGCGGGCCCCGTAATGGCTGATCACCTCTGCTGCCGCCAGTGCCCCGATGCGGGCGGACTGTTCGAGCGTCAGCCCTTTTTGGCGTCCGAACAGGTAGCCGCCGGCAAACAGATCACCCGCCCCGGTGGTATCGACCACCGCGACATCGGCTTCGACCGGCACGCTGATAACCCCGGAGGGATCGACAACCATCGATGCTTCAGCACCCCGGGTGATGACACATTCTTTCACCAGCCCGGGCAGTTTCGCCGTGGCCTCTTCGAGATCCGTGCCCATCAGCGCCTTGATTTCTTCCTCATTGCCGAAGATCAGGTCCGCATGATCGGCAATAAAATCGGTCAGGGGCCCGTGATGGCGTTCGACACACCAGGAATCCGACATGGTGACTGCCAGTTTCGTGCCGTTTTCGCGGGCAATCGCCGCTGTCTTGTCAAAACTGGCAGGGCCTTGCGGCGAATCAAACAGATATCCTTCGAGATAGACCCATTCCGCCGCCGCGATCATCGCTTCGTCCATATCATCAGGACCGAGGGTGATGCAGGCACCGAGATGGGTGTTCATTGTCCGTTCGGTATCAGGGGTCACGACAATGATCGAAGAGGCCGTGACGCTGTCATCATCATAGACAGGCGGGAATGCCACCCCGGCGGCACGGATATCGTGTTCGAAGATGCGGCCGAGGGTATCGCGGGCGATCTTACCGATGAACCCGGCAGACCCGCCGCAGGAAACAATCCCGACGGCTGTGTTGGCAGCAGAACCGCCGGAAATTTCCGTGGCCGGGCCGATCGCATCATAAAGACGCATTGAGGCTTCCGCATCGACAAGGTTCATGGCGCTCTTGACCATGCCCTGGGCGTCGATGAACGCGTCATCGGCCTTGGTGATGATATCGACAATGGCGTTTCCGATCGTCACGATGGAAGCCGGGTTCTGGTCAGTCATGGTCTTATTCCGTATCAAATCACTGTTCATCTAGACTTAGCGTTGAAAAAGCCATTATGAAAGGATAAACCTCTAGCATCGTCATTGTCTTTCAGGGCCATCCGTTGCTGCGTACTGTTGTTTCCATGATCATTCTGTTGCTGGCCGTCTCCGCCTGTGTCACCACACCGGCGCAGACCAATGCGCTGGCCCCCCTGCGTGCCGCCAAGACAGCCGAGGTGAAACCGGCTGAGCCCGCCCCGACAACAGAAGAAGGGGCAACAGAAAAGGCGGCAACAGCAGAAGCGGCCGCCGCAACAGACCTTGCCGAGGATGAAATGCAGGCCCTGCCCGAGGATGAGTCCCTGGTGCTGTCCGCTGTCATCACCCCGCCGCCGGCACCCACACCGGAACCTGCCCCGCAAGCCCCGCCACCGCCGCCGGAGCTTGACCCGGCGAGCCTCGTCGGCACAGCCCGTGCCGGCCTGGCGTCAACCCTGGGGGAGCCAGTGCTCCGTCGCCGTGAAGGCATCGCCGAAGTCTGGCAGTACCGGATGCCGAATTGCATTATTGATTTCGTGCTGGCCGATGGCGAGACTGTCACCGCCCTTCAGCATCGCCACCGGCGGCGTGGCGAGGTTGTCGATCCGGTGACCTGTCGGCAGGAAATGGCCCGGCTGGCCGGGCTCTAGCCTAAAACTCGGTTTTGTGACGATAGCGGCACTGGTCGATGATCGGGCAGGCCCCACATTTCGGTTTGCGCGCCACACAGGTATAGCGGCCATGCAGGATCAGCCAGTGATGGGCAGCCTTGCGGTACAGTTCCGGGACACGCTTTTCGAGCAGTTTTTCCACCGCCAGCGGAGTCGAGCCGACAGCCATGCCGGTGCGGTTGCCGACACGGAAGATATGGGTATCGACAGCGATGGTCGGCACGCCAAAAGCTTCGTTGAGCACAACATTGGCTGTCTTGCGGCCGACCCCGGGCAGGGCCTCGAGGCTGTCGCGGTCCTGCGGCACCTCGCCACCATGATCACGGATCAGCAATGCTGCCATCTTCATCACATTCGCCGCCTTGGTGTTGTAGAGGCCGATGGTCTTGATATGGTCCTTGAGCCTGTCGATGCCGAGGGCGAGCATCGCTTCCGGGGTTTTGACCTCCCTGAACAGGGCCTTTGTCGCCTTGTTGACGCTCACATCCGTGGCCTGGGCCGACAGCGCAACCGCGACAAGCAGGGTATAGGGATTTTCAAATTCCAGTTCGGTCTTCGGTTCGGGCATGATCCCGGCCAGGGTGACAAACACCTTTTCGATATCGGCAGCGGTCATTTTCGGTGACGGTTTTTCCGCTTTGGCTGGCATCGGCATCCCCTTTCCTTGACGGGCGAAATATCACGCCACGATTGACCTGACCCCCCATGCAGGCCATGTTATGTCCATGTCTGATGAGTTGCAACAAGAGCCGTCTTCTTCCCGGCACGGTATCGTTCTCTGGCCCCATCGCAGCCTTTCCCCCCGCGGTTTCAGGATTCTCATGCTGGTGCTGGCCGGGCTGATGTTCACCATCGGACTCGGGTTTTTTCTGGCTGGCGCATGGCCGGTGATCGGCTTTCTGGGGCTGGAAATTCTGGTTGTCTGGCTGGCCTTCCGGATGAACTTCCGTGCTGCCCGCAAGCGCGAAACCCTGGCGGCCGATGCAAAAACCTTCCGCATTGAGCGCACCGATGCCAGCGGCCATACCGAGGTTGAAGAATTATCCACCCCCTGGCTGCAGGCACGGCTCGAAAAGGATCCTGAACGGGCCCATACGGAAACCGAAAAACTGGTCGTCCGCAGCCACGGCAAGGAAGCCGAGATCGGGGCATTTCTGCATCAGGCTGAAAAAAAGCAGCTTCTGCCGGAAATCAATTCGATGCTGGATCGCGTCAAGCGCTGATCACAGCACATCATGCATGGTGTAGAGACCGGGGCTGCCGTGTTCCGCCGCCCAGCGTGCCGCCCGCAATGCGCCGCGGGCAAAGATCATGCGGTCGGTGGCCCGGTGGGTGAGTTCGATCCGCTCGGACTGCCCGTAAAGCATGACGCTGTGTTCGCCGACAACATCACCGCCGCGCATCACCGCAAAGCCGATGGCGCTGTCATCACGTTCACCGGTGATGCCGTGGCGGGCCCAGTCAGCCACATCATCGAGATCGACATCTCGCCCCCGGGCTGCCGCATGGCCAAGCGCAAGAGCCGTGCCGGAAGGTGCATCAATCTTGTGGCGGTGATGGGTTTCGACAATCTCAACATCCCAGCCGCCGCCGAGAGAACGGACAGCATCTTCGACAAGGCGTGTCAGCAGCGTCACCCCGACAGAAGTATTGGCGCACCAGACGACGGTGTTTTGCGCTGCCGCTGCTGTCAGGGCCGCGCTCTGATCCTGATCATGGCCAGTGGTGCCGATAACGATGGGCAACCCGGATTCTGCCGCCAGCTGCGCGTGGCCAAGGCTGGCCTCGGCGGTGGTGAAATCAATCATCACATCAGCCCCGGCCTTGAGAAGGGCAGCTGCATCATCGGTGATCACAACGCCGCTTTCACCAAGGCCGTTGAGCAAGCCCGTATCGGCCCCGATATGGGGCGAGGCCGCATGATCGGATGCCGCCACCAGACGGAAGCCTTCGGTTTCAGCAATGGCTTTCGTGATCATCCGACCCATCCGGCCGGAAGCCCCGGGCAGGGCGATTTTGATTTCAGCAACGGTCATGGTCATCTCCTCCGGCACAGCATAACCAAAAGCCGGCCTGACGCAAGGCCGGGCGATCAGCGCGCGACAACAGCCCGGGCAAGGCTAGCGGTCGTCACCGAAGAGTTTCCGCATCCTGTCCATGAAACCGGTGGATTCAGGGTTCTGTTTTTCAGACCCCGAGGCAAATTCCTCGAGCAGTTTTTTCTGCTTTGAGGTCAGGTTGACCGGCGTTTCGACATGGATATCGACATAGAGATCACCGCGTCCCCGCCCCTGCAGCCCGGGCATCCCCTTGGCCTTGAGCCGCAGCCGATGGCCGGATTGGGTTCCCGGCTTGATCGTCACCCGGGCCATCTTGCCATCAAGGCTGGGAACATCGATTGTCCCGCCGAGGGCGGCTGTTGCCATCGGCACGGGCATGGTCAATAAGAGGGCTGTGCCCTCGCGTTCGAAAATTTCATGGGCCTCGACATCGATGAAAATATAGAGATCACCCGGGGTGCCGCCACGAAGACCGGCCTCACCTTCACCGGAAAGCCTGATGCGGGTACCGGTATCGACCCCGGCCGGGATGGTCACGTTCAGTGTCCGGTTCTTCTGCACCCGGCCCTGGCCACCACAGGACCCGCAGGGAGATGAAATCGTCTGCCCCATGCCCTGACAGGACGGGCAGGTCCGTTCGATGGTGAAGAAACCCTGCTGGGCCCTGACCTTGCCATGGCCGCCGCAGGACCCGCAGGTTGACGCTGTCGTGCCCGGTTTGGCACCACTGCCTTCACAAGTCTCACAGGCCGTGGCTACCGGAATGGTGATCGTCTTGCTGCCGCCGGCAAAGGCTTCCTCGAGGCTGATGGCCATATTGTAGCGCAGGTCCGATCCCTTGTTGGACCGTCCCTGCTGGCGACGGCCACCGCCCATGAAATCAGAGAACATTTCATCGAAGATATCGGAAAACCCGCCAGCCCCGCCAAAACCGGCACCGCCACCGAAGCCGCCCGCCCCGCCGAAACCACCGTTTTGATCAAAAGCCGCGTGGCCCATGCGATCATAGGCAGCGCGTTTCTGATCATCTTTCAGGACATCATAGGCTTCGGTTGCCTCGCGGAATTTTTCCTCGGCAACACTGTCATCGGGATTACGGTCGGGATGGTATTGCATCGCCAATTTGCGATAGGCGCTCTTGATCACCTTTTCGTCAGCATCCCGGCCAACACCCAGCACTTCATAATAATCGCGTTTCGCCATGCCGGTTAAACACTGCCTTTCGCCGTGATGACACCGTTCATGAAGAGGCCGGCAGGCTGTTAGCTGCCGCTGGCCTTCTTCTGGTCATCATCGCTGTCATCAACTTCTTCATATTCGGCATCGACAACAGTCTCGCCATCACCGGCATTGCCATCGGCATTTTCGCCTTCCGCTTCAGCATTCGCGGCATAGGCTGCTTCACCGAGTTTCATCATGGCGGCAGAAAGCGCTTCGGTTTCGGCCGTGAAATCTTCACGGTCTTCGTCTTCGAGCGCCGCCTTCAGATCAGCAACAGCCTTTTCGACATCAGCCTTGAGTGCTTCATCGGCCTTGTCACCAAGATCGGAGAGGGATTTTTCAGCCCCGTGGACAAGCGATTCGGCAGTATTGCGTGCCTCGACCTTTTCGCGCCGCTTCTTGTCTTCCTCGGCATTCGCCTCGGCATCCTTGACCATCTGTTCGATATCATCATCGCTGAGACCGCCGGAAGCCTGTATCTTGATCTGTTGTTCCTTGCCTGTGGCCTTGTCCTTGGCCGAGACATTGACGATCCCGTTGGCATCGATATCGAAGGTCACCTCAATCTGAGGCACACCCCGGGGAGCCGCCGGAATGCCAACCAGATCAAACTGGCCAAGCAGTTTGTTGTCGGCAGCCATTTCGCGTTCACCCTGGAAGACCCGGATCGTCACAGCCGTCTGGTTATCATCAGCCGTGGAGAAGACCTGGCTTTTCTTGGTCGGGATGGTGGTGTTGCGGTCGATCAGGCGGGTGAAAACACCGCCGAGGGTTTCGATCCCCAGTGACAGCGGCGTCACATCGAGGAGCAGCACATCCTTGACATCACCTTTGAGGACACCGCCCTGAATGGCCGCACCGGTGGCAACGACTTCGTCAGGGTTGACGCCGCGATGCGGTTCAGCCTTAAAGAAATCCTGGACCGCGTCGATGATTTTCGGCATCCGTGTCATGCCGCCGACGAGGATCACCTCATCGATATCACCGGCACTGACCCCGGCATCCTTGAGCGCCGCCTTGCAGGGCTCGATGCTGCGCTTGATCAGATCGTCGACCAGCGATTCCAGCGTGGCCCGGGTCATCTTGACATTCAGGTGCTTGGGGCCGGACTGGTCGGCAGTGATGAACGGCAGGTTGACCTCGGTCTGGGTGGCGCTTGACAGTTCGATCTTGGCCTTTTCCGCGGCTTCCTTGAGACGCTGCAGGGCCAGTTTGTCTTCGCGCAGGTCAATCGTGTTTTCCTTTTTAAACTCATCAGCAAGGTGATCGATGATGCGCTGGTCGAAATCTTCACCGCCGAGGAAAGTATCACCATTGGTGGATTTCACCTCGAACACACCGTCACCGACTTCGAGGATCGAGACATCAAACGTCCCGCCGCCAAGGTCATAGACAGCGATTGTACCGGCTTCCTTCTTGTCGAGACCGTAAGCGAGGGCAGCAGCGGTGGGCTCATTGATGATCCGCAGCACATCAAGCCCGGCGATCTTGCCAGCATCTTTGGTGGCCTGCCGCTGGGCATCGTTGAAATAGGCGGGGACAGTGATGACCGCCTCGGTCACCTCTTCATTGAGGAAGGCTTCCGCATCCTCTTTCAACTTGCGCAGGATGAAACTGGAAATCTGGCTCGGGGAGAAGGTCTCGCCACGGGCTTCGACCCAGCTGTCGCCATTGTCGGCAGCAACGGTTTTGTAGGGAACCAGTTTGGCAAAACGCTTGGAGGCGTCGTCGGTATGACGGCGGCCGATCAGGCGCTTGATCGCATAAAGTGTGTTTTCCGGGTTGGTCACCGCCTGCCGCTTGGCCGACTGGCCGACCAGCCGTTCACCATCGTCACTGAAGGCCACCATGGAAGGGGTCGTCCGGCCACCTTCGGCGTTTTCGATCACCTTCGCCGTGCTGCCATCCATGACCGCAACACAGGAATTTGTTGTTCCCAGATCAATACCAATAACTTTTCCCATCACTCTCTCCCTTTCTGAGAGGGCACCTCGGGCCGGTGCCGGATTACTTTCTTAGGCACATATAAGAGCCTGATGCCTGAATACAAGACCCTGGGGGCAATCCCCGCCGCGGCCTTTTAGCTGTCCTCACCCTTGTCTGTAGCAGCTTTCGCGACACCGACCATCGCCGGAGACAGCAGCCGGTCATGCAGGGTCCAGCCGGGCTGGGCCACCTGGATCACCGTGCCCGGCTCGACATCGGTCTGTTCGACCTCAAACATGGCCTGATGCCGGTCATAATCGAACTTTTCCCCGAGCGGGTCGATGCGGGTGATCCCGTGGCGTTCAAGCACAGCCAGAATTTCCTTCTCGATCATCTCAATGCCGATGACCAGGTTGGTCATGGTTTCATCGAGGCCGTCCCTCTTTTCCGGCAATGCCGCCACGGCACGGCCGAGGTTATCGACCACCGAGAGCAGATCGCGGGCAAACCCGCCATGGCCGTATTTCTTGGACTGGCTGACTTCACGTTCGGTGCGGCGGCGCATATTTTCGACCTCTGCCAGCGCCCGCAACGCCTGATCCTTGAGCGCGTCCCGTTCTTCGGTCAGCGCCGCGAGCGGATCATCTGCTGCAGTATCATCAGGGGTTTCTGCTGCTGCCCCGGTGGGGTCAATCGCGGCATTGCCTTCCAGATCGGTTTCCGGCGTGCTGGTCTCAGCCTTGGTCTTTTCATCCGCCATCGTCAGCCTCTGATCAAGTTTTCCTGAGCGTTATGTAGAGACTGGTGACGGATTTACAAGAGTTTTCTGCGCCCAGGTCAGCGGCTGAGCATTTTGGAAATCGCCTCGGATGTGTAATTGACCATCGGAATGATCCCGGAATAATTCATCCGCCTCGGGCCGATCACGCCGACAGCCCCGATCACCTTCTCGCTGCTGTCGGTATAGGGGGCGATGATCATGGCGCAGTCAGTATGGCTGAAAAGGGCGTTTTCGGAACCGATGAAAATCTGCACGCCGGAGCCCTGCTGAACCGCATCAAGCACATTGAGCGTGTTTTCCCGAGCCTCGAGCATGGCAAAAAGCGTGCGGATCTTCTCAATATCTTCATCAGCGTGGATATCCTCGAGCAGATTGGCATGGCCGCGCAGGATCAGCGGTGTTGAAGACGTCTGATTGCCGGCCAGCACCGCGATCCCGCTTTCGACCACCTTGCTGGTCAGCTGATCAAGCTCGTTGCGGCGGGCCGCGATATCCCGCTCGAGTTTCCCGGCGGCTTCGGTCAGGGTTGATCCGGCCAGCATCGTGCTGAGGAAATTGCCTGCTTCCACCAGGCTTGATTGCGGCAGCCCCGGCGGCAGATGGATGATCCGGTTTTCAACCTGGCCGGTGCCGGTGATGATGATCACAAGTGCCCGTGTCCCACCATCGGGCATCTTGCCGAGAGAGACAAACTCGACATGGCGGATTTCTTCATCCTGTTTCGGGCAGATCACCAGCGAGGCGCAGCGTGACAGCCCGGAAAGGGCCGTTGTCGTGGCTTCGAGCGCTTCAGCAAAACTCGACCCATTGGCATTGCAGAGCATATCGATCTTGGTACGCTGGTCGACACTGATTTCGCCGCCGATTTCCAGCAAGCCGTCAACGAACAGCCGCAGCCCGCCTTCGGTGGGTAGCCGCCCCGCCGAGGCATGCGGCTGAAACAACAGCCCGGCGCGTTCAAGTTCAGCCATGATCGAGCGGATGCTGGCCGGGGACAGGGCAGCATCAATGGTCTGCGAGACAGCCTTCGAGCCCACCGGCGAGCCGGTATCAAGATAGAGATCAACGATCCGGGTAAAGATATCCTGGGTCCGCTGGCCAAGGCTCTGCCAGCCGCTGGGGGAGGGGTTATTTTTCTGGCGAGACAGAAAATCGTTCATGGGAAAAGACTAGATATGCTAGAAGATGACGTCAACCAAACCATCCCGGGTTCAGCCTTTTTCAGGAGCACACCATGTCTGCCAGCACTTCCTCCTCGTTCCGTCCGTCCGGTCGTGATGCCGATGCCCTGCGACAGGTGACGATGGAGCCCGGGTTTTCACCCTATGCCGAAGGGTCGTGCCTGATTCGCTGCGGCAATACCCATGTGCTCTGCACAGCAACAGTGGAAGAACGTGTCCCGCCTTTTCTGCGCGGCCAGAACAAGGGCTGGGTGACGGCAGAATACGGGATGCTGCCCCGCTCGACCCACACCCGCACCGACCGTGAAGCGGCCCGCGGCAAGCAATCCGGACGAACTCAGGAAATCCAGCGGCTGATCGGCCGGTCATTGCGTGCCGTTACCGATCTCGAAGCCCTCGGCGAACGCCAGATCAAGATCGACTGTGATGTCCTCCAGGCCGATGGCGGCACCCGCACCGCCTCGATTACCGGGGCCTGGGTGGCGTTGCGGCTGGCGATGGAAAAACTGCTGCTCGATGGCCGCCTCACCAAACTGCCGCTGACATCCCAGGTTGCGGCCATTTCCTGCGGGATCTATCAGGGCACGCCTGTGCTCGACCTCGATTACGATGAAGATTCAAGCGCCGAAACCGACGCCAATTTTGTCCTGACCTCCGATGCCGGTGTTGTCGAGGTCCAGATGACCGCCGAGGATATGCCCTTTGACCGCAAGGCCATGAATGCCATGTTCGATCTGGCCGAAAAGGGTGTCGCCGAACTCGCCGCCCTTCAGCGTGATGCCGTCCAGCGGGGGATCTGATGGCCCGCCAGCTGCAGGATGATGTGCTGATTGTCGCCAGCCATAATGAGGGCAAGGTCCGCGAGATTGCCGATCTGCTCACCCCCTGGGCCCTGACGGTGAAATCGGCGGCCGGGCTCGGGCTGGCCGAACCGGAAGAAACCGAAACCACATACAAAGGCAATGCGGCGCTGAAGGCACTGGCGGCGGCACGCACCGCCGGTCACCCGGCACTGGCTGATGACAGCGGCTTTGAGGTCGAGGCGATCAACAACGCCCCGGGGCTGTATTCAGCCCGCTGGGCAGGCCCCGACCGTGATTTTTCGGCCGCCATGGAAAAGGTGCATCAGGCGGTGATCGCCTCCGGTCATGAAGACCGCCGCTGCCGGTTTGTCTGTGCGCTTTCACTGGCCTGGCCGGATGGGCATCACGAAACCGTCGAAGGCCGTATCGAAGGCGAGATGGTCTGGCCTCCCCGGGGTGATCGCGGGTTCGGCTATGACCCGATCTTCCAGCCGCTCGGCCACGACCGGACCTTTGCCGAGGTTGATCCCGACTGGAAGCATTCGGTCAGCCACCGGGCTGTCGCCTTTGCGGCACTGATCGACCGCTGTTTTGCCGCAACCCCGAAACGGCATTAGGCGGATGACCGGCGATCACGGTTTCGGTCTCTATCTGCACTGGCCGTTCTGCCAGTCCAAATGCCCGTATTGTGATTTTAACAGCCATGTCACCGCCACGGTTGATCACGATCGCTGGGCGGCGATGCTGTGCCGCGAGATGGAAACCCTCGCGATGCGTTCCGGCCAGGCAGGGCGACAGCTGGACAGCATCTTCATCGGTGGCGGTACGCCGTCATTGATGGCCCCGGCGGTAATGGCGGCGGTGCTCGACCGGGCGCAGGAGATTTTTACCCCCGCCGCGACGATCGAGATCACCATGGAGGCCAACCCCACCAGTGTTGAAGCCGCCCGTCTCGAAGCCTTTGCCGAGGCCGGGGCAGGGCGGCTTTCCATGGGTATTCAGGCACTGGATGATGCGGCATTGGCCAGCCTTGGCCGCAGCCACAGCAGCACCGAAGCCCTTGAGGCCCTCGCCACCGCCCGCCGGATATTCCCCCGTGTTTCGGCCGATTTCATCTATGCCCGCCCGGGGCAGACCACGGCGGCATGGCAGGAAGAACTGTCCCGCATCCTCGATCTGGGGCTTGATCATCTGTCGCTCTATCAGCTGACACTGGAGCCGGGAACAGCGTTTCACAGCCGCCACAAGCGGGGGCTGCTGACCATCCCTGATGATGACACCAGCCGGGCGCTCTATGATCTGACCATCCAGCGCACCAGCGCGGCCGGGCTACCGGCCTATGAAGTGTCCAACCATGCCCGTGAGGGGGCAGCCTGCCGCCATAACCTTGTCTACTGGCGGGCGGGGGATTGGCTCGGGGTCGGTCCCGGGGCCTATGGCCGGTTCTGGCAGGATGGCCAGCGTCGCGAGACCCGAAGCCGCCGGGACCCGGCCGCATGGCTTGATCAGGTCGAGGCCCAGGGCCATGCCCTTGATCAGGAAGGAAGCGACAGCCCCGCCGATGCCGCCAGCGAGATCATCATGATGGGGCTGCGGCTCAGTGAAGGGGTTGATCTGTCGCGGCTGGAAAGCCTCCCCGGGGCTGATCCTGGCTGGATCAACTGGCAGAACCTCACCCGGCTTGAAGAAGAGGGCCTTGTCCTCAAAGACGGCGAGATACTCCAGTTGAGCCGCAAGGGGCGACCGCTAATCAATGCCGTGCTGGCAGCAATTCTGGCGTAGATTGGGCGGGCAGCCTTAGAAACCGTCCGAGGCCGGGGCGATCACCATGCTGCCATCCTCGGTGATCTCACGGACATCAAGAAGGCGGATATTGCGGCCGTCAGGGAGCAGTTTGAACATCCCGGAAAATCCGGCAAAACCGGCATTCTGGGTCAGGGTTGACAGCCGGTT
>JBMHCY010000034.1:0-21119 GCA_049889655.1 Puniceispirillales bacterium (SeqCode) | reverse complement strand
CGATCCCTATGCGGTCTGGCTTTCCGAGGTCATGCTGCAACAGACAACCGTGGCCACGGTGAAATCCTATTTTGAGGCGTTCATCAGCCGCTGGCCGGATGTGACCGCCCTGGCCGCGGCGCCGCGTGATGATGTGCTCTCAGCCTGGGCCGGGCTCGGCTATTATGCCCGGGCACGCAATATGCACGCCGCCGCGATCATCGTTGCCAGAGACCATAACGGCCGTTTCCCCGATACCGAAGAAGAGCTTCGGCGGCTGCCCGGGATCGGGGCCTATACCGCCGCGGCGATCGCGGCGATTGCCTTTGGTCGCCATGCGGTGGTCGTTGACGGCAATATCGAGCGGGTGACGGCGCGCTGGCAGGCGGTCGAAACACCGCTGCCCAAGGCCAAACCGGCTCTCACCGCGGTGATGGCGGCGCTGACCCCGGCTGACCGGGCAGGTGATTTTGCCCAGGCGATGATGGATCTCGGGGCGATGATCTGCACCCCGGCAAGGCGTCTACAATCAGCTGCAGGGTTGAGCCAGCCAGCCTGTGATCAGTGCCCGCTTGCCGAGACCTGCCTCGGCCGTCATGCTGATCCGGGCCGACTGCCCCTCAAAGCCCCGAAAAAGCCGCAGCCGCAACGCCATGGCAGCGCGGTGATCTTCCATGATGGTGCAGGCGGTGTTGTGCTTGAAGAACGGCCGGACCGGGGGATGCTCGGTGGGATGCTCATCTTTCCCGGGAGCGACTGGGCCGGGGGCAGCCCTGACCGGGAGGATTACCCGATCAGCCCTGAAAGCCCGGTTGCCGGGTTGCTGGCCGAGGCAGAATCACGGCGCATTCTCAACAGTAAGGTCGAGCATGTTTTCACCCATTTCAGATTGCATCTCAGGCTGGAAGAGGCCCTGATCTCCAGGGCAACGCCGCTGCCGCCCGCCTGCCGCTGGGTGGCGATGGCTGATTTGCCCAGTCTTGCCCTGCCGACGGTCATGCGCAAAGTCGCCAGGGCTGCCGGGCTGGTTTAGTGGCGGAAATGCCGCATTCCGGTGAAGACCATGGCGAGCCCGGCCTCATCAGCGGCGGCGATCACCTCATCATCCTTGATCGATCCCCCGGGCTGGATCACCGCGGTTGCCCCGGCGGAGGCTGCTGCAAGCAGGCCGTCGGGAAACGGGAAGAAAGCATCGGAGGCCACCACGGAGCCGATCACCGGTGACTGGTCAAGCCCCTGTTCACGGGCCAGGTCTTCGGCCTTCTGGGCAGCAATCCGGCTTGAATCCAGCCGTGACATCTGCCCCGCACCGATCCCCACCGTGGAGTTGTTGCGGGCATAGACAATGGCGTTCGATTTGACATGCTTGGCCACCCGCATAGCGAAGATCATATCGCGGATTTCAGCTTCAGTGGGCTGGCGGCGGGTAACGCAGGTGAGGCTGTCAGCATCGACCCTGCCGTCATCACGGCTCTGGGCCAGAAACCCGCCTGCCACTGATTTGACCATCAGCCCCGGGGCTGCCGGATCAGGCATCCCGCCGGTCACCAACAGCCGCAGATTGGGCTTGTCGGCGATGATCGCCCGGGCGGCGGTATCGGCTTCCGGGGCGATGATGACTTCAGTGAAAATGGAGGTGATGCGGGCGGCGGTCGCTTCATCAAGCGGGCGGTTGAGGGCGATGATCCCGCCGAACGCGCTCACCGGATCAGAGGCAAGTGCCGCATCCCAGGCGGCATCCATGGTTGCCGCTGATGCCACCCCGCAGGGGTTGGCGTGCTTGATGATGGCGATGGTGGGGTCGTCAAACTCGGCCACCAGTTCAAACGCGGCATCGGTATCGTTGATGTTGTTGTAGGACAGCGGCTTGCCCTGGATCTGTTCTGCTGTCAGCACGCCGGGGCGGGTGGTGCGGCTGCCAAGACGGTAGAGCCCGGCCTGCTGGTGGCTGTTCTCGCCATAGCGGAGCAGGCTTGACCGGGTGCCGCCGAGGCTGAGTTCGGTTGCCAGCGGCTCGGCGCCCTGATCATCTTTCATCCAGGCGGCGATGGTCGCATCATAGCGGGCGGTGTGGGCAAAGGCCTTGGCCGCCAGCCGCCGCCGTGTTGCTGTTGTCGTGCCGCCGCCTTTGATCTCTTCGAGCACGGTCTCGTAATCCGCGGCATCGGTGACGACTGTCACAAAATCGTGGTTCTTGGCCGCTGCCCGGATCATTGCCGGGCCGCCGATATCAATATTTTCGACCAGATCATCGCGGTCAGCATCAGCACGGGCGAGGGTGGCATCAAAAGGGTAGAGATTGACGATCAGAAGATCGATCCCGGTGATGCCGTGGGCTTCCATATCGGCACGGTGGCCGGTGTTGTCACGGCGGGCGAGAATGCCGCCATGGATCATGGGGTTGAGCGTCTTGACCCGGCCATCCATCATTTCCGGGGCCCCGGTGATCTCGGCCACGGGGGTTACGCTGATCCCGGCCTCGGCCAGCAGTGAGGCTGTCCCGCCGGTGGAGATGATCCGGATGCCGTAGGCTTCGAGCGCCCTCGCCAGATCGGCAATGCCGGTCTTGTCGGAAACGGAAATCAGGGCAGTGGAAACAGGGGCGTTGTCGGTCATGGGCTCTTCATGCCGGAGCCCGGGGGGAAGGTCAAGAACAAGGCTCTATTTTTTCGCCGTAGCCTGCCGCCGAAGCCCCCAGCGGGCGGTGATCACGCCTTTGTTCCGCAGCCCTTCAAGGCTGACCTGCAGGATAATCTGAGAGGTTTTTTCAAGCCCCTTTTCCCCCATCATGATGCTGTCCTCGACGGCCAGACTGCCGCCGGAAGCCTTGAACGCCCAGGGGGCCGCCGCCCCCGGCAGGCGCAGCATCACCGTCCCGCCGATCGACAGGCTGGCACTGATCCGCGGGTGCAGGTGAAAGCGGATGATCGCCTCGGCCGGGATCGCCCCGGGCAGCCCCATATAGCGGATCTGATCCTCGCCCCGCAGATCATAGCCGCCGGTGGAAAGGAAAACCCGGCGTGTGTGCAGCACACCATGGGTGGTCTCATAGCCGTCATGGTCGGCGATTGCTGCCATGCCACCCTCGACAGGGCCGGTGGCGCTCTCCTTGCCGGTGGCCCGGCGGTCGCCGGTTTCAGTATCCGCGGCGTTCAGGTGATCAATCGACAGGGTTGAATGGGCGGCTGTCCCGGCCAGGGCAAGCGCCAGATCGGGCGATGTCTCCGCCAGATCAAGCCGCTGTCCGGCATTGATGATGATCCGGTTGGAGCCGTTGGAAAACTCGATCGCCAGCACCCCGGCATCAGCGGCCTGATTGTCGGTGCTGACCCAGGGTGAGGGCGCACTGTTCATGAGCAGCACCGACCGCCCGCTGGCGAGGCGGATAAAGCCGCTGTCTCCGGCATGGTGGGTGACCTTGCCGCTGGGCCCGGCGCGCAGCAGCACCTGCTCGAACATATCCGGATCAACCTCGAAAGCCCCGGGGATCGCCATCAGGCTGCCATCGACATGACGCCACATCCGGCCGATCGCGCCCATGCTGACAATCGTCTCATCGAGGGTTTGCAGGGCGTCTGCCGAAGCCTTGGGGAATGCCGGTTGCCAGGATTTGGCCGCGGCCAGGGCGGTGCGGGCCTCAATCAGCCCCTGCAGCAGGTCCAGGTGGCGGTCAGGGCGGCGGCTGACATGGCCGCCATCGGCCAGCACGAGACCGGAAATTTCATCGACAAGGGCAGTCGCCTCGGCATCGATATCAGCGTCCGGGTCGAGAAACAGGCGGCTGATGATGATCGCCGTGAGTGCTTCGACACGGGCATTGGGTTCGTTGAGGCTGCGCCAGTCACGCTTGAGGCAATCGAGCTGGATCGCCATGCTGGTGACAATCATCTGCTGCTGGGAAAGCGCCGCGCTTTCACCGAACCAGCCCCAGAGCAGGACAATCGATTTGAGCCGGGCGGCAATGTGTGACGGGTGCCATTCCGCTTCCGACCAGCGGCCATACTGGTTGACCCATTCGACCACCAGCCGCCGCGCCATGGTTCGGGACTGGCTGCCGCCAAACTCCCGCATATCCCGCAGCCAGCCGAAACGGTGCCAGTCACCTTCCAGGGTTTCGACAGGGTGATTGCCGCTGACCAGCGGCTGGCCTGCATTGGCGACACCGCGCCAGAGATCGGCGGGGAACCAGTGTGTCGGGGGGGAAGGCGCAATCTTGCGGAGCCGCCAGCCAAACAGCACTGATCGCCGAATGAAGCGTTCGTGCCAAGGCAGTGCCCAGTCTGTCACCACAGATTATCCCTCCCGGATTCGCCTGAAACGGGCAATGAAGAAACCATCATTACCTTGAATGATATTGTCGTTGAGTTCAAGCGCATCAGGCATGATCCGGAGGTGGTGATTTGCCGCCCCTGGGTGACGCCGGAACCCTGGGATCTCATCATCGCTGATCGGCAGGGGTTCGAGGCTATCGGGAATGGCGGCAACAATCGCCTCACCTTCGGCTTTCAGGATCGAGCAGGTGGCAAAGACAAGCACACCGCCGGGCTTGATCATCCGGGCCCCGGCCTCGAGCAAATCCCGCTGAAGCCGGTTGAGGCGGGCCAGATCAGGTGCTGTCATGTGGCCGAGAATGTCAGGGCGGCGGCGGATCGTCCCGGTGGCGGAACAGGGGGCATCGATCAGCACTGCATCAAGCAGCGCGTCGGGCTTCCATGTTGCCGCATCGGCGGTGACGATCGCGGGGCTGAAACCGAGCCGCTGCATATTGGCTTGCAGCCGCGGCATCCGGTTTGCGGCGATATCAAGGGCTGTGACCGTCGCCCCGGCAGCGCAGAGCTGCGCTGTCTTGCCCCCGGGAGCGGCACAGAGATCGGCGATCATCTGCCCGGGGGCGGCATTGATCAGCATCGCCGGCAGGCTGGCTGCCGCATCCTGCACCCACCAGTGACCTTCTTCATAACCGGAAAGCGCGGTCACCATACCGTCATTAAGCCGGACGCTGCCATGGGGCGTGGCCATCCCGTTAAGGATTTCGGCAAGCCCGGCCGGGTCAGTCTTCGGCCGCAGATCAAGGGCAGGCGGCTGCATCAGCATGGTCGCCATGCGGCTGGCGGTTTCCTCCCCCCAATCAGTGATGAGCGCGGTTTTCAGCCATGGCGGCAGGTTCAGCATCGGCTGCTTCGGGTCATCTGCCGGGCCGATCTTGCGGAGGACAGCGTTGATCAGCCCGCCGAGATGGCCGCAGCGGTGCTGATGCGCCAGCCGCACCGATTGATCGACCACGGCATGGGGCTTGGCATCCCCATAGATGAGTTCTGCTGCCGCCATCCGCAGGATCAGCCCCGCCATCCGGTTGCGCCCGTGGGGCAGTGATTTGACGTGCCGGGACAGCACCTCACTTGCCGCTCCATGATGGCGCAGGGCCAGGGTGATCAGCCGCCGGGCAAAGCGGCGGTCGCGTGGCTCCAGCCGGGCAAAGCCGTCATGCTGCTCGAGGCTGTCCTGCAGCGGCATTCCCTTTTCCATGATGCTTTCGAGCACCTCGAGGGCGATCTGCCGGGATGCTGTCGCCTGCCTCTGTTGAGGCGGTCGGCCGGCGCGGCGGTGATGGGGGCGGGGCGGTGGTGTCATGCAAGCGATATACCTGTCGCGGGTGAGGCCTGTCCAGCATCATCGGCATGGCCCGGGCTGGTTTGTGGTTGAAACCGGGCGGCTTCCGTCCCATATTCAGCCCATGGAAAAGACATCGCAGGAAAAGCCGCAACCCGAGACCGAAACCCCGGCCGGGGCAGTCCCCGAAAAGCCCGGAAATTCTGCCGGGGGTGAGCCTGTTGAACGCGGCGGCCCGAAAGGCCCTGAACCCACCCGTTACGGCGATTGGGAAAAGAACGGCCGCTGCACTGATTTCTGATGGCGGCACAGCTCAGCACGACATTGATGGTCGAGGCTGCCCTCGCCTTGGCCAATGCCTCACTGGTGACGGCCATTCTGGAAAAGCGAGGCCATCCCGACAGCGGTACCGTGCTGGTGCGGCTCGATGCCCCCGATGGCCGTTGTCGGTTCGAACAACGTGTGCTTGATCTTGATGGCACCTACACCTGGCAGGATGTGACGGGCGAGGTGCCGCTGGATGCCGCCGCCGCCGCCGAGAGGATCAGCCGCGAGACCCGCTATGACCCTGATCTGTGGGTGATCGCCGTCGATGCCAGCCTCGGTGACAATCCGTTCCGCTCACTGTGATCTGAGAGCCCGCCTCCCGGCAACAGTGGAAACATCGCCGCCCGCCTCTATATGAGGGGCATGGATCCGATGCATTTCCAAGACGGCAGCCTCGTTTCAAGCCAGATACTGGCCATTGGCGTGATCAATACCGGGCTCGTTTTCGGGCTGTTGACGCTATACCGACATTATCAGGAACAGCCGCTTTTTCTGCGCGGCCGCTGGTGGCACAGCCTTGCTATGCGGTTACTGATGGCCGTGGGGGCGGGCGGTTTTGCCATGCTCGCCAGCATGACAGCGCTTGATTACGGCAAGACAACCCTGCTGGTTGTGAATGCAGGCCTGCTCAGCCTGTGGTATCTTGAACTGGCGATGATCCTTGGCAAGCGGTTTTTTCCGTCTATTTTCAACGGTGATCTGCCTGCCGAGATCACGCTCTTTATTGCGTTTGTGCTGGCGATCAACGGCGGTTATTTCACGCTGATGTTCATCGCCGCCATCTTCCGTTCGCGGGGGTTCTGAGATTGTCACCGGAGGACCAAGACCATGGATAACCTGACCACCTGCGAGATCATCATGGCCTCTGAACGGGCCTCGGATATGCGCAAGGAATTCATCTGTACCCAGGATGCGCTGCATCAATCGATGCTGAACAGCCCCTGGCCGATCCTGCTCTATGTGGCGAGCGTCTTTTTCATCATGTTCCTCGTCCAGCGAGCGGCCAATGTCCCGCACCGGGCAACGCCTGCGAAAAAACCTGATCAGGACAACAGCGAGGAATAACGATGCGCCTCTTTGTCGTGCTTTTTGCGTTGCTGCTGGCGAGCCCGGCGGCGGCGTTGCAGATCGATCGTATCGGGCCGAAAATTCCCCACCCCTGGGGGATCAGTTTCATTGCCGCTGATGAGGTGGTTGTGACCGCCCGGGGCGGCCGTATGCAGCGGATCAACATCACCACCGGCACAGCACAGGAGATCACCGGTCTGCCTGCTGTCTTTGCCCGGGGTCAGGGTGGGCTGCTCGATGTGCTTGCTGATCAGGGCTGGCTCTATTTCTGCTACAGCAGGGCAGTGGAAGGCGGGGCTGCCACGGCGCTCATGAAAGCCAGGCTCGACGGCACGGTGCTGAAGGAAAAAACCCTGCTTTTCACCTCAAACACCCCGCAGCGTGGCAGCCGTCACTTCGGCTGCCGGATCAGCATCAGCGGCGGCATGCTCTATCTCAGCATCGGTGATCGCGGCAACCGCGATTTCTCTCAGGACATGACCAGCCACAATGGCGCGGTGATCCGGATTGCGCCCGAGGACGGCGCAGCAGAGATTTTCACCAAGGGCCACCGCAATCCTCAGGGCATGGCGATCCACCCTGCCACCGGCGCGATCTGGGTCAATGAGCACGGGCCGAAGGGCGGTGATGAGATCAACATTCTCCGCGAGGGTGAGAATTACGGCTGGCCGATTGTCAGCCACGGCCGTGAGTATTTCGGCGGCACGGTGGGCGAGGGGCTCACTTCCGCCCCCGGCTATGCAGACCCTGTCTGGGTCTGGGTGCCGTCGATCGCACCTTCGGGGATGGCGTTCTATGAAGGCGATATGTTCCCCGAATGGCAGGGTGATCTGCTCGTTGCCTCGCTGAAATTCCGGTCTCTTTATCATGTTGAGATCGAGGTCGGGCTGCCGGTGCGCGAAAACGTGCTGCTGAAGGGCCAGATCGGTCGGCTGCGCGATGTCGAGATCGCCCCTGATGGGGCTGTGCTCTTGCTCAGCGATGAAGCCGGCGGCGGCCTCTATCGCCTCTCCCGCTGAGGGGGGTGATCCCGAAAAATTTGGCCTCGGGGCTGTGCTGTGATAAGGGTTTCCCCATGGAACCGATGACCTTCAATCCTGCCCACAGGCTTGCCGTGGCGCCGATGATGGACTGGACCGACAGGCATTGCCGCGTCTTCCACCGTCTCCTGGCCCCCGGGGCGATGCTCTATTCGGAAATGGTCACCGCCGAGGCGATCATCCACGGCCGCCGCGATATGCTGCTGGGCGGCCACCATGCCGATGGCAGCGATGCGGCGGTCACGCTGCAACTCGGCGGCAGTGATCCGGCCCGTCTTGCCGAGGCGGTGCGGCTCGCCGCGCCCTATCATTACGCCGAATACAACCTCAATGTCGGCTGCCCTTCAGACAGGGTGCAATCCGGCCGGTTCGGGGCCTGCCTGATGGCCGAACCCGGGCTCGTGCGCGATTGCCTCATGGCGATGCAGGATGCCGCCGATGGCGCTCCGGTGACGGTCAAATGCCGTATCGGCATCGATGAGATGGATCCCGAAGCCGGGCTTGATGCGTTTATTGAAACGATCACCGAGAGCGGCATTGGCCATGTCATCATCCATGCGCGGAAGGCCTGGCTTAAGGGGCTCAGCCCCAAGGAAAACCGCGAGATCCCGCCACTGGATTATGATCGGGTGGTGCGGCTGGCAGCGCGCTTTCCCGGCCTTGCCGTCAGCATCAATGGTGGCATCACGGCGGTGGATCAGGCGGTTGATTTTGCCGCTCGTTTCGACGGGGTGATGGTCGGCCGTGCCGCCTATCAGCAGCCGTTCAGCCTCGGGCTGATGGCCGCTGCGATCCAGCAGCATGACCCGGCAGACCGGTTTGCCGTCGCCCGCGCCATGGCCGATTATGCCGATGCTGAAACCCGCAAGGGCACGCGGCTGATCGCGATCAGCCGCCATATGCTGGGGCTGATGGCCGGATTGCCAGGGGCCCGGGCCTGGCGGCGCAGCCTTTCAGAGGACGCCCGTACGGCAGAGGCTGCCACGGCAGGTGATATGATCCGCCGGGCCACCGACCGTATTGAAACTGAAATTGCCGCCCGAAAGGTTGCTGCCTGATGCCTGATCCTGCTGACCGGAAATCGCTCAAGCCCGGTATTAAAATGCTGGTCGAATACGGCCCGCTGGTGCTGTTTTTCATCATCAATGCCCGGTTCGGGATCATGCACGGCACGGCGGCACTGGTGGCGGCGACGGTGGTGGCGCTCGGCTATGCCTGGGCGGTGACAAGAACGATCCCGAAAATTCCGGCTTTCGGCTGTGCCGCGGTTGTGCTGTTCGGGGCGTTGACGCTGGTCTTCAATGACGACACCTTCATCAAGATCAAGCCGACGGTGGTCAGCCTGATGATCGCCGCCGCTATCGCCGGGGGGATGCTGCTGGGGCGCAACCCGTTGAAAGCGCTCATCGGCGAGAATATGGCAGTGGCCATGGCCGACCGGGCCTGGAAACAACTGTCGCTGATCTGGATCGCCATGTTCTGCGTCATCGCTGCCGCCAATGAATGGGCCTGGCGCACGCTCAGCACCGATGGCTGGGTCTCCTTCAAGGTGTTCGGGCTGACCGGCATCTCGCTTTTTTTCGGTATCATTATCGCTGTCTTTATCTCCCGCCAGCAGCGTGATGAGGGTGAACTTTCCTGAATCCTGCCCCATATCGTTTTGAGATGCCGAAACTGGAACAGTAAAAGTCGCGGCAATTGTATTCTCGTTTTTCGAAGAAGAGCAAAAATATGGGTTAGTTAAGCGCGATACGTATCGCCTAAGGGAGAGCAGCCATGTCCGATGAAGACGATATCATCCTTTCGGAACTTGATAACGACGAGTTGATCCAGCAGATCCACGATGACCTCTATGACGGTCTTCAGGATGAAGTTGTTGAAGCGGTCAATATTTTCCTTGAACGTGGCTGGGCCCCCTACAAGGTGCTGACAGAGGCGCTGGTTGAAGGCATGACCATCGTCGGCATCGATTTCCGTGATGGCATCCTCTTTGTTCCCGAAGTGCTGATGGCGGCCAACGCCATGAAGGCCGGGATGACAGTGCTCAAGCCGCTGCTGGCTGAAACCGGCGCCCCGCAGCAGGGCAAGATGGTCATCGGCACGGTCAAGGGTGATATCCACGATATCGGCAAGAACCTCGTTTCCATGATGATGGAAGGCGCCGGTTTCGAAGTCATCGATCTCGGTATCAACAACCCTGTTGAAAACTATCTTGAGGCGCTTGAAGAACACAAACCCGATATCCTCGGGATGTCGGCTCTGCTGACGACGACCATGCCCTATATGAAGGTCGTGATCGACGCCATGGTGGAAAAGGGCATCCGGGACGATTTCATCGTGCTGGTCGGTGGTGCGCCGCTGAACGAAGCCTTTGCCGATTCGATCGGGGCTGATGCCTATTGCCGTGATGCAGCCGTGGCGGTCGAAACCGCCAAGACCATGGTTGCTGACCGCACCGCTGCTGAATAAGCCGCCCCATGGCCAGCCTCACTGTGATTTACTGGCGTGATATCCCGGCCCAGGTTGTGGCCGAGGAAGGCCGTGGCCGTAAGCGTCAGCAGGCCAAGGTTGAACTGCCCCGCCGGTTCGCCCTCGCTATTGATGAAGCCGCCATGCGTGACGGTGCCGACAGCACCGATGATTACCTCGCGGAATGGCGCAAATCCGACGCTGAAACCATCGATGGTGATCTTCAGGAAGCTGCTGAAACACGGGCGGCGGCGCTTGATCAGGAATATGACCGCGAAAAACTGGCCGCCATTGTGGCCAGTGGTGGCCGTGCTGTCTGAAGCGAATTTTTCGGCCTTGTCGCAAACGGAAGAGTGTTTGCCGTCACAAGGCCAGAGCCAGACCATTTTTGGCGCAAGATTTCCGTTGTTTTTAGGAGAATGCCATGACCGCGCTTAACGATGCCATTGCCGCTGCCGGTAAAGACTGGTCGATCGAGGTGACCCCGCCCGGTGCCACCAAGATTGAAAGTTTCGCTGAGACACTTGCCGAAGGAACGACGGTCAATGTGACGTTCCTGCCTGGGACGGACCCGCGTGATACCATCGATGTGGCTGAACGGCTGCGGGGTGACGGGCTCAACCCGGTACCGCATATCGCCGCCCGGTCGGTGCAGTCGCGTGACCAGCTGGCTGGCATCGTCAAGGATATGACCAGCCGTGCCAAGGTTGATGAAGTCCTCGTCATCGGCGGCGGTGTCGACAATCCGGTGGGGGATTTCTCCGACAGTATGCAGATTCTCGATACCGGCCTTCTTCAGGACAATGGCATTGGCCGTATCGGTGTTTCCGGCCATCCCGAGGGCAGCCCTGATATCGATGATGATGCGCTGGCCCATGCGCTTGAATGGAAAAACAACTTCGCCCGCAAGGAAGGTGTCGATCTCTATATCGAAACCCAGTTCTGCTTTGAGGCGGCCCCTGTCGTCGCCTGGGAAGAACGGATCCGGGCCAAGGGCAACGATCTGCCGATCCGGGTGGGGATTCCCGGCCCGGCAACAATCAAGACGCTGCTGCGCTTTGCCCAGATTTCCGGCATCGGGCCATCGATGCGGATGATCACCAAACAGGCCCGCAATGTGACCAAACTGCTGACTGTCCAGTCACCGCATATGCTGATCGCCGGACTGGCCGAAGCCATGGCCGCTGACAGCGAAAGCCGGCTCCATCATTTCCATTACTATCCGTTCGGCGGCTTTGCCCGGACAGCGAAATGGGCTGATGCCGTGGCCACGGGCAATTTCACACTCGAAGCCAAAGGTGGCTTCTCCGTCAATGAAGACTAACTAGGCCATCATCACGTCTGGTTTTACTTGAGAAAAGGAATGCAACATGACTCAGACCCTGATTTCATCGGAAAAGCAGGAAATCATCATCGGTTTCGAGCGCCCCTTCTGTATCATCGGTGAGCGGATCAACCCGACGGGCCGGAAACTGCTGGCTGCCGAAATGGCGGAAGGCGATTACAGCCGGGTTGTTTCCGATGCTGTTGCCCAGGTCGAGGCCGGGGCCACCATGCTCGATGTCAATGCCGGTATCCCGATGGCTGATGAGCCGCGGATCTTGGCTGAATGTATCCAGCTCGTGCAGAACACCGTCGATGTGCCGCTGGCGATCGACAGTTCGATTGTCGAGGCCCTTGAGGCCGGGCTTTCCGTCTATAAAGGCAAGCCGCTCGTCAACTCTGTGACCGGTGAAGAAGAACGGCTCGAAGTGGTGCTGCCGCTGGTCAAGAAGTACAACGCCGCCGTTGTTGCGATCTCCAATGATGAAACCGGCATTTCCGAAGACCCGAATGTCCGTTATGAGGTCGCGAAGAAGATCGTCGAGCGTGCTGAAGATTACGGCATCCCGCGTGAAGATGTGGTGGTTGACCCGCTGATCATGCCGGTGGGGGCGATCAACCTGGCAGGTAAATCCGCCCTTGATCTCATTCGCCGCCTGCGGGAAGAGCTCAAGGTGAACACCACCTGCGGGGCATCCAATATTTCCTTCGGTCTGCCCAATCGCCATGGCATGAACGCCGCCTTCCTTTCGATGGCTGTCGGTGCTGGCATGACCTCGGCGATCATGAACCCGTTGCACACTGAAGAGATGTCAGCGATCATGGGTGCAGATGTCATGATGGGCACAGACCCGGAATGCCGTCGTTGGATCCAGAAATACCGTGAACCGGCCCCGGAAGGCACTGGCCGTGGGGGCCGTGAAGGCCGTCGTCGGCGTCGCGCCTGACCCTTAACAGGAGACCTCACCCCATCATGGCAGAAGATCAGGACAAGCCCGTCAACGAAGGCGAACCGATCCGCATCGTTTTCACCCCCTCCGGCCGTCAGGGTGAAGTGCCCTCGGGCACGACTGTCCTGCAGGCGGCACGGAGCCTTGGTGTTGATATCGACAGTGTCTGCGGTGGCCGGGCGATGTGCGGCCGCTGTCAGGTGGTGGTCGGCGAAGGTGATTTTGCCAAGCACGGGATCCAGTCCTCGGCGGACAGCGTCACCGGCCGGTCAAAGGTCGAAGACCGCTATGCCGAAAAACGCGGCCTCGCCGAAGGCCGCCGCCTTTCCTGCCAGGCGGTTCTCCGCCATGACGTGGTCATCGATGTGCCGGCCGAAAGCCAGGTGCATGATCAGGTGATCCGCAAGGAGGCCGATGACCGTATCATTGAGGTTGATGCCCCGACACGGCTGTGTTTCATCGAGGTGCGCGAGCCCGATATGCATGAGCCTTCCGGCGATTTGCGGCGGGTGGTCGAAGCGCTCCGTGAACAATGGCCTGACCGTGTTTCCGATGAGGAGATCACTGCCGATCTTCATGTCATGCGCGGGCTGCAGGTGGCACTCCGCAAGGGCAAATGGCAGGTGACAGTGGCGCTTCGCAACGGCAACCGGATCATCGGGGTCTGGCCTGGGCTGAAGGAACAGGTGGTCGGGGCGGCGATCGATATCGGCTCGACAACCATGTCGGCGCATCTCTGCGATATGAATTCCGGGGCGGTGCTCGCCTCATCGGGGGCCATGAACCCCCAGATTAGGTTCGGCGAGGACCTGATGAGCCGGGTTTCCTATGGCTTTCTCAACGAAGGCGGGGCCGATGAGATGACAGCGGCTGTCCGTGCCGGTCTCCAGGGGTTGCTCGAAGGGGCGGCAAAGCAGGCCGATATTCCCGTCGATGATATTGTCGAAATCGTGCTGGTTGGCAACCCGGTGATGCATCACCTCGTCCTGGGGATTGATCCGGTCGAGCTGGGCGGTGCGCCCTTTGCCCTCGCCATGGATGAAAGTTTCGAAACCCGTGCCGGTGAGCTTGATCTGACTGTGCATCCCGGGGCGCGCGTCTATGTTCTGCCCTGCATTGCCGGCCATGTCGGGGCTGATGCGGCGGCGGTGGCGCTCGCCGAAAGCCCTGATACGAGCGATGAGATTTCGCTGCTTGTCGATGTTGGCACCAATGCCGAGATCATCTGCGGCAACAGCAAGCGGTTGCTGGCAGCATCCTCACCGACAGGCCCGGCCTTCGAAGGTGCCCAGATTTCCAGCGGCCAGCGGGCCGCCCCCGGGGCGATCGAACGGATTCGGATCAACCCCGAGACGCTGGAGCCGCGGTTCCGTGTCATCGGTGTCGATGCCTGGTCTGATGAAGATGGTTTCGATGATGATGTCGCCGCGACCGGGATCACCGGCATCTGTGGGTCCGGGATTATCGAAGTGCTGGCTGAGATGTACCTGGCCGGGATCATCACCGAAGACGGCGAGATTGACGGCAGAAAAGCCACGCTCAGCCCCCGTATTGAAGAAGATGGCCGGACCTTCCGGTACCGTGTGTCCGATACGGTGACCATCACCCAGAATGATGTGCGGGCGATCCAGCTGGCCAAGGCGGCGCTCTATGCCGGGTTCCGCCTGCTCATGGACAAACTGGAGATCGACCGGGTTGACCGGGTTGTTCTCGCCGGGGCTTTTGGCACACATATCGAGCCAAAATACGCCATGGTGCTGGGGATGATCCCCGATGCGTTTTTTGACAAGGTCAGGGCGGCCGGGAATTCTGCCGGTACCGGGGCGCGCATCTGCCTGCTCAACAAGACGCAGCGTCACCGTGTCGAGGAAATGGTTCGCCATATTGAGAAGATCGAAACCGCGATCGAGCCGTCATTCCAGGATCATTTCGTCAAGGCGATGGCGATCCCCCACAAGACCGATCCCTATGAACGTTTGACCGAGGCTGTGACCTTGCCGGAACGGACACTGGGTGTTGGTGAGCCGAGCCTCGAAGACCCGTCATCGGCACGTCGCCGCGGCCGTCGCCGTCGCGGCTGATCTATTCGGCGGCAATCCGCAACCCGGCAGCGGTGGCAAACGGTGTCACCGCCAGCAGCACAAGGGTTGTCGCCCCCAGCAACGCCATATGGGAAAATACCGGGCTGCCCTCAACCGCCGCATGGGAAGCGGCTGTCCCGAAGATCAGCACCGGCATGGCCAGCGGCAGGATCACCACCGCGGTCAGGATCGATGCCCGGCGGGCCCCGATCACCACTGCCGCCGCCATTGATCCAAGCAGCATCAGGGCGATACTGCCGATCAGCAGGGCCAGAATGATCAGCGGCATGGCCGCCATCGGCAGCCCCAGCATCAGCCCCAGAACCGGGGCCATCAGCACCAGCGGCAGCCCGATCACCAGCCACCCGGCGACAACCTTGGCCAGCACCACCAGCGGCAGGGGCAGCGGGGTCAGGATCAGGTGATCAAGGGAGCCATCAGCCGCTTCACGGCTGAAAAACCGTTCCATCTGCGGCAGGCTGGCGACAAGCGCCGCGACCCAGAGCATCGCCGGGCCGATAAAGGTCAGGATTGCCGGATCAGGACCGATGGCCAGAGGGAGCAGTGCAATGATCACAGCAAAATAGCCGATCCCGGCGAGACTGTCGCTGAGCCCGCGCCAGCCGATCAGCAGATCGCGGCGGATAATGGCAGCCAGCATGGTGATCATGCCGCCACCTCCGTGCCCTCGAGATCACCGAGGATCACCTGCCGGGCTTCGCTGAGCGGCAATTCAAGATGGCTTGTCATGAGGATACCGCCGCCGCGTTCGGCATGGCGGCGGAGCAGGCCGGCAAACGCTGCCACCGCGGTCGTGTCCATCGCAGTGGTCGGCTCATCCAGCAGCCACAGCGGGATCGCCTGATTGGCCCCGAGCGCGTCGATCAGTGCCAGCCGGACCATGCCGCAACGACGGCGCTGCCCGGCGGAAAGAACACGCACCGGCTGGTCCATTGATGCTGCAAGGCCAAGGCTTTCAAAAGCTGCCTTAAGCGCGGTTTCATCCGGGGTCAGCCCGCGTGACTGTGCCCAGAGACCAATCGCCTCGCGGGCGGAAAGTTCGGCGGCCAGCCCGTCACGATGACCGATAAAGACCATCCGCCCTGCTGCCCGGACGCGATCATCCCTGAGGCCGACACCATCGATGGTGATCTGGCCTGCCAGCGGCGTCATCAGCCCGGCCAGCATCCGCAGCAGCGTTGTCTTGCCGGTGCCGTTATCGCCGCGCAGGATGGTGATCTCACCAGCGTCAAGGCGCAGGCCAATCTGGCGAAACAGCACCCGGCCGGAAAAGCCGTGGGTCAGTCCGGACGCCATGAGCAGGGGGGCAGGATATTTCATCTCACTCGACATATCTCTTACTATCGTGATCCTGGGCCCGAGACCAGCCCCAATGCGCTTTTGGGGCGCTGTCGAGGCGTTGTCGGGGTGCTGTCGGGACGGGTGTGATCTTGAATTACCCGCCCTGATCGGGTAGAATAATATCATTCCAAGACTTGATCAGGGGCGCACCCCTGCTGGCCGCTGGATCCCTTTGTTTCAAGCCCTTCGGGGGCTTCATATCCATATCTGAGGAAAGGGCAGTCATGCCCTGGGGAGATTTCCATGCCTGACACACTCAAAGATCAATGTCGCCGCAGCCTCGAGGTTGACGGCAAAAGTTATGACTACTTCTCGCTGGCTGCGCTGGCTGAAACCTGGCCGGGGATCAGCAGGCTGCCGTTTTCGCTCAAGGTTCTGCTCGAAAACCTGCTCCGCAATCAGGACGGGGCTTCGGTTACCGAAGATGATATCGCCCGTCTTGCCAACCGTGCCGAAAAGGGCGGCGAGCACGAGATCGCCTATCGCCCCGCCCGGGTGCTGATGCAGGATTTTACCGGCGTGCCTGCGGTGGTCGATCTGGCGGCCATGCGTGATGCCATGCTGGCACTCGGCGGTGACCCGAAGCGGATCAACCCGCTGTCGCCGGTTGATCTGGTGATTGACCATTCGGTGATGGTGGATCACTTTGCCGGGGCTGACAGTTTCGCCAAGAACGTCCAGCTGGAAATGTCCCGCAATGGTGAGCGTTACGCCTTTCTGCGCTGGGGCAGCAAGGCGTTTGAAAATTTCCGCGTTGTCCCGCCGGGCACTGGCATCTGCCACCAGGTGAATGTCGAATATCTCGCCCAGACTGTCTGGACCGCCGAGGTTGATGGCAAGACAGTTGCCTATCCTGACACCTGTGTCGGAACCGACAGCCACACCACCATGGTTGGCGGCATGGCTGTCCTCGGCTGGGGTGTTGGCGGGATCGAGGCCGAAGCTGCCATGCTCGGCCAGCCGATCTCGATGCTCGTCCCGGATGTTATCGGGTTTGAATTGAAGGGTCGCCTGCCGGAAGGCGCGACGGCCACCGATCTCGTGCTGCGGGTAACGGAAATGCTGAGGGCTCGCGGTGTTGTCGGCAAGTTTGTCGAATTCTATGGCCCCGGCCTTGATGATCTGTCGCTGGCCGACCGTGCCACCATCGCCAATATGGCCCCAGAATATGGGGCGACCTGCGGGTTCTTCCCCATTGATGCCGAGACGATCAACTACCTGAACCTGACCGCCCGCGCCCCGGAACGGGTGGCACTGGTCGAGGCTTATGCCCGGGCGCAGGGGATGTGGCGTGATGCTGATGCCGAAACCCCTGTCTTCACCGATACGCTGAGCCTTGATCTGGGAACGATCGTTCCGGCCCTGGCCGGGCCGAAGCGCCCCCAGGATCGCGTGCCGCTCACCGATGCCAAGTCCGGCTTTGAAAAACTGCTGGCTGACCTGGGCCGCGACGGGCCGAAATCAGCACCGGTCAAGGGCCGTGATGAAGCGCTTGAAGAGGGTGCGGTGGCGATTGCTGCGATTACCTCCTGCACCAATACCTCCAACCCGTCGGTGCTGGTGGCGGCAGGGCTGGTGGCCAAGGCGGCCAATGCCCGCGGCATGAAGGTCAAGCCCTGGGTCAAGACCTCGCTCGCCCCGGGTAGCCAGGTTGTCACCGAATACCTGAAAAAGGCCGGTCTGCAGGAGGAGCTGGATCAACTCGGGTTCAATCTTGTGGGCTATGGCTGCACCACCTGTATCGGTAATTCCGGACCTCTGCCTGAGGAAATTTCCGCGGCCATCAACGAAAACGATCTGGTGGTGACCTCGGTGCTTTCGGGCAACCGTAACTTTGAAGGCCGGGTCAGCCCTGATGTTCGTGCCAATTATCTGGCCAGCCCGCCGCTGGTTGTGGCCTATGCGCTGGCCGGATCGATGCTGGTGGATATCACGACCGACCCTGTTGGTGAGGATGCCGAGGGCAATCCGGTGATGCTGGCTGATCTCTGGCCGAGCAACGACGAGATTCGCGCTGTTGTCGAAAGCGTGCTGGGCCCGGATATGTTTGCTTCCCGCTATGCCAATGTCTTTGAGGGCACGAAGGAATGGCAGGCGATCAGCGCCACCCCTTCCGAGACCTATGATTGGGATGACGGGTCAACCTATGTCCGCAACCCGCCGTATTTCGCCGGCATGACGATGGAGGTCGATGACAGCCGCATCGCCGATATCACCGGCGCGAGAATGCTGGCCAAACTGGGGGATTCGATCACCACCGACCATATCTCGCCTGCCGGCAGCATCAACCGTGATGGCCCGGCGGCGGAATACCTGATTAGCCATCAGGTCCGTCCGGTGGATTTCAATTCCTACGGGGCCCGGCGGGGCAACCATGAAGTCATGATGCGTGGTACCTTCGGCAATATCCGTCTCGCCAATGAACTGGTTTCCGGCTTCAATGGCGGGGTCACCCGGCATATGCCCGATGGCGAGAAGATGTCAATCTATGAGGCCTCGATGCGCTATCAGCAGGAAGACACGCCGCTGATTGTCATTGGCGGCAAGGAATACGGCACCGGGTCCTCCCGTGACTGGGCGGCCAAGGGCACGGCCCTCTTGGGGATCAAGGCGGTGATTGCGGAAAGCTTTGAACGCATTCACCGGTCCAACCTGATCGGGATGGGCGTGCTGCCGCTGCAGTTTGAGGATGGTGTCAGCCGCGAAAGCCTGGGGCTTGATGGCTCCGAGATGTTCGATATCACCGGCCTTGCGGCGGGGATCACCCCGGGGATGAAGCCTGTGCTGCGGATCACCCGTGCGGATGGCTCGGCGGAAGAGATCAGCCTGCTCTGCCGCATCGACACCGCCGGGGAGGCCGAATATTTCCGCCATGGCGGGATCCTGCCCTTCGTCCTGCGGAGCCTGGCGGCCTGATAAAGGCAGCGGCGACCCTGCTGTTCTGCGGCAGTAAATAAGAGAATATCACGCCCTCGCCGGGCCTCTCCGGCGGGGGATTTTTTTGTGAAAAATCGTAATCTTCTTAACCAAATATTAAGAACCTTTGCTGTATCTTTGGTCTAGAACAAAAACAGAACAAGCCCTTTGGGGCTGATCAAAGGCAGGATTGTGACCTGGCATCATTTTCATCATGGATCATCAGAGCGGATGGATAGCATTCCTGATGACAGCGTTGCTTTGACGGTTACGTCACCGCCGTATTGGAACGCCATTGATTATGATGTTTTTTCTGTCAGCAAACGGGACGAGAACTACCGCACGCGGAAATACAGCAACGGTTTTGACGCTGAAGAAAAGGGCTATCAAGAATATCTCGACTGGTGCAATACCATTTTCGATGAAGTCTATCGCGTCACTAAGCCCGGGGGCTTCTGTGCGATTGTCATTGGTACAATCCTTTTCAAGGGTCGGTATTATGCTGCTCCGCATGATCTATTGAACCGGTTGACCCATCAGGAACCGCGTTGGCAATTCCATCAGGATATTGTCTGGAACAAGGTGACAGGCGGAATCAAGCGTGCCGGGGTTGCCATCCAGAAACCCTATCCCGGCTATTATTATCCCAACATCATGACGGAATATATTCACGTGTTGAAAAAGCCGGGTGACCCGATCTACAAGGGGTTGAACGGTGAAAAACAGGCCAGCGAATACCCGATTGATGATCTGTTCAAGCGGGATGTGGCCAACAATATCTGGCACATTGCGCCGGTACCGCCGGGCATGATTGATCATCCATGCCCGTTCCCGGAAGAAATTCCGGACAGGTTGATCACACTCTATTCCTACAAGAATGACACGGTGCTTGATCCGTTTCTGGGATCAGGCCAAACCGCAAAAGTGGCACTTGCCCTGGGGAGGAACTGTATCGGTTATGATGTTGAAAAGAGTTATGTGAGCCTTGCCGAACAGCGCATCAGCGAGCCCAGCAGGATCAGAAAGCAGCAGCTTATCCCACGATTTGCGAAAGTCAGCGTAGATCGTGGGGGGCTGTTTTGACAGTTGCTTTAATTGCCTGTAACCGCAATGCGGTTTCAATGGCCATGTCAGGCAGCACCTTCCGTCAAGGAGTGCGGGATGACTAGGTCATTCTATACTGAGCAGCAGTGTTTTGCCGCCCTCAAGCAAAACACAAAACAGCTAGCGGTTGAGGAATATGTGACCGCGCTTGATATTCTGCTCAGGCGTTACAACACGACAATATACGAAAACCGCTTCGTTGTTGGGGGTGCGCTCGAATTGTTTACCCTGTTTTTGCTACAGAATGCAGGTATCGCGGCGCAAGCCTATGGGGATGAAACGGCAGAGGGTGACCTCATCCTGCCCAGAAACAAAATGTTGTCCATTAAAGGCGTGTTCACCAGCGGGCGGCATACGGCACGCCTCATCAACACTATGGGTGATGCGGAACCTGAGTGGAAAACAGCAACATTGTTCGTTCTTGCAGATGTTGGGATTGTTTACGGCGACCCGTCGATGATTGACCCGGCAAAACACCTGACAAAGACGAGGGATGCATTGGTTCTTAATGCTTCAGGCCTTGAAACTATCATGTCTCGGGAAAAGAATATCTTCTCCATGCCAATTCCCCGGAAACCCGACACAAGAATGACAAGACAAAGTCTGAAAGCCAGTGAAGCTGTCGCAAGACAGATCATCATTGAAGCGAGACTTAAAACACTGCAAGCACAGATGAGATAATTAACCCCATCCCCTAACCCCATCCCCTAACCCCTTTCCCCCTGCATCGGCTTAAGGCATAATCGGCGGGCATATTTCCTGCCGGGTTATTCTCCATGCCGCCGTCATCTTCGCTTCCGCTGCCCCGCGCCGTGCTGGGCCCCACCAATACCGGCAAGACCTTCTATGCCATGGAACGGATGCTCGGCCATCCGTCGGGGATGATGGGC
>JBMHCY010000033.1:0-5883 GCA_049889655.1 Puniceispirillales bacterium (SeqCode) | reverse complement strand
CCCATGGGTCGACCTGGCACGCAGCCGGGCTGTGCACGCATTTTTCCCATAACCCAACGATCCAGGAATTGCGGGCCCGATCAGTGCGGCTTTACCGTGATATTCTGCCCGAGGAAACCGGCGAGAGTTGCGGGTTCCATCCGAGCGGGGCCATGCGCATCACCCGCAATCCCGACCGCATGGATGAGTTTGCCCATGTTGCCGGGCTGTCATCCTTTACCGGTTATCCGCTCAAACTGCTGACCCCGGACGATATCGCGGTGTTGCACCCGCTGGCCCGGCTGGAAGGGTTGCTTGGCGGTATCTATGAGCCTGATGACGGCCATGTCGACCCGTCGCTGGCCACCAACGCCATGGCAAGAGGTGCCCAGAAAGCCGGGGTCACAATCAAACGCTACAACCCCGTTCATGCGATCAGCCGTGAGGCGGGATGCTGGCGGGTCGAAACGGAAAAAGATGTCATCATGGCTGATCATCTCGTCAATGCCGCGGGGACATGGGGCTGGGAGATCGGGGCCATGATGGGGCTGAATATCCCGTCCGTTCCTGTTCTCCATCAATATCTGGTGACGGACACAATCCCCGTGGTCAGCGAGCGGATCAAGGCCGGTCTGCCGGAATTGCCGATCATCCGTGATCCTGAGGAAAGCTGGTATGTGCGCCAGGAACGTGACGGGCTGATCCTCGGCCCCTATGAGAAGGATGCCAAAACCTGGTCCATCGACGGGGTGCCGCCCGAATTCGGGGCTGACCTGATGCCGCCTGATCTCGATGCTGTCGAGGATATCATCACCATGGCCATGGAGCGCATTCCGGCACTGGGTGATGGCGGGATCAAATCGGTGATCAACGGGCCGATCACCTTTACCCCGGATGCCAATCCGCTGATCGGCCCGGCCCATGGGCTTGAGAATGGCTGGCTGCTGACAGGGTCGAGCATGGGGGTCATGGAAGGTGGCGGGGCAGGCTGGTTCCTCGCCCACTGGATGACGCATGGGTCACCGCCCATGGATGCGCTGGCGGTGGATTCACGCCGTTTCGGGAATTGGGCTGACCGCGAATACCGGGTTGCCAAGGCCATCGAATGTTTCGGCCTGCAGTTTGGCGTGCATTATCCCCATGAGGAACGTCCGGCCGGGCGCAACCTGCGGCACTCTCCGTTCCATGATGCGATGATCAGTGCCGGGGCTGTCATGGGGTTTGCCCATGGCTGGGAACGCCCGAACTGGTTTGCGACCGAGACCATCAGGCCCTTGCAGCAAGACAGTTTCCGGCGGCAGCCTTGGTTTGATGCCGTCGCCGAAGAAACACGATGCGTAACCGAAGGTGTCGGTCTCGCCGATCTTTCCGTCTTTACCAAGATTGACCTTTCGGGCCCTGATACCGGGGCCATGCTGGCGAGTCTCGGGGCGAATGTGCCGCCGGGTTGCGGGCGTATCGGGCTCTGCCATGTCCTGACCCCGGCCGGGGGTGTGGCGTCGGAATTCACGATCACCCGTCTCGCCGAAGACCACGCCTACCTCACCAGTGCCGCAGCAGCCGAAGAACATGATCTCGATATCATCCGTCAGCACGCTGCCGGGTTTGATGTTCGGGTTGATCACATAACAGATGAATACGGGGTGCTCGGGCTGATGGGCCCGCAATCAACGCTGCTGCTGCAAAGGCTTGCCGGTGGTGATCCCGTGGCTGATTTGCCATGGCTTCATGCCACCACGGCGACAGTGGCCGGGGTGTCGCTGCGGGTTTTGCGGGTTTCCTTTGTCGGGGAACGCGGGGTCGAGCTGCACATTCCCCGGGCTGGCTGCAGTGCCGTGCTGAGCGCCATCATGGACGCCGGCAAGGACCTTGATCTGGGGTTCTACGGGGCCTATGCCATGAACAGCATGAGGCTTGAGAAAGGCTATCGCAGCTGGGGGGTTGATCTGACCACCGAGCGCAGCCCTGCCGAAGCGGGGCTTGATCTGTTCATCAAACAGGATGGCCGGGATTTCACAGGGGCCGAGGCTCTCCGTCAGCGGATGCAGTCTCATGACCGCTGGGAAATGGTTTTACTCAAGATCGACAACGATGATCTCGACCCGTTTTATGCCCATGCCGTCCATTATGAAGGGGAGCCGGTGGGGATCGTCACCTCGGCGGCCCATGGCCATCGGACAGGGCTCACCCTCGGCCTTGCCTATTTGCGACAAAGAGGCTGCCGTGAAGGGCTGACAGTGAATATTCTCGGCCGCCATTACCAGGCCACTGTGCTTGATAAGCCTCCATTTGATCCTGAAAACACCCGCCCTGCGGGCAGAAAGGAGAGTTGACCAATGACCGATATATCCAACCCGATCGAGACAGACTGGACTGTCGAAGGCACTGCCGGCCGCCGGGATCAGTACTATGCTGCATCCCAGCGCAAGTTCGTCCCGTTCCGGGAGCCGATCGTCTTCAAACGGGGCCTGATGCAGTATTTGTGGGATGCGGAAGACCGCAAGTTCATTGATCTTCTCGGCATGAATGTCTGCATTTCGGTCGGCCATTCGCATCCTAAGGTGGTGGCGGCAGCCACGGCACAGGCGGCGGATCTCACCCATTGCACGACCATGTTCTATCATCCGGTGCCCGCGCATCTGGCCGAAGAACTGGCGGCAACGTTGCCGCAGGGGCCGGAATGGGTGGTGCATTTCACCAATTCCGGAGCAGAGGCCGTTGACCTCGCCATGACCATGGCCCGCACCTATACAGGCAATCTTGATCTGCTGGCCCTGCGCAATTGCTATCACGGGCCGACGGCTGCCGCCCAGTCAGTGACAGGCATTGCCAGCTGGCGGCACCCGGGGATGCCGGGGAATGTCAGTTTCGTGGCTGACCCGAACCAGTATCGGGGGATCTTCGGTGAAAATGCCGGGGCGGCACCGTATCTGGATGAAATCGAGCGAGTCATCAACACCTCCACCACCGGTCAGATCGCCGGGATGCTGGTGGAATCTGTCCAGGGTTATGGCGGGATTGTCGAGATGCCGCCAGGCTATATGAGCGGTGCGGCAGAGCGCGTTCGGGCGGCTGGCGGGCTCTATATTGCTGATGAAGTCCAGGCCGGTTTCGGCCGCACCGGTGATCATATGTGGGGCTTTGAAGCTGATGGGGTGATCCCCGATATTGTGGTGATGGCCAAAGGGATCGGCAACGGTTTCCCCCTGGGGGCGGTGGTGGCCCAGCGTCACATCGCGGCACCCATGGCGGAAAAGTTCATGTTCCATACCTACGGGGCGAACCCCACGAGCTGTGCCGCAGGGCGTGCTGTTTTGCAGGTTATTCGCGAAGACAAGGTGCAGGAAAACGCCCGCGATGTCGGGGCTGCGCTCTATGATCGCCTGCTTGATCTCAAACAGAAACACCAGGTCATTGGCGATGTCCGGGGCAGGGGGCTGATGCTGGCCATTGAGATGGTCAAGGATCGCAAGACCAAGGAGCCGGACCGGGAGATCACCGCTGCTGTTTTTGAAAACTGCCGTGACAGCGGTTTGATCCTGTCAAAATCCGGGCCATTCCAGTCTGTGTTGCGGATGGTGCCGCCGATGTGCCTCTCGCGAGAGGATGTCGATGCGGTGGCAGACGGTCTTGATCAGGCGTTCACGGCCCTCACTTAGGGCTGCCAGGCCAGGGCACGCAGGTTTTCGTAATACGGCCACTGATGGTGCAGATACTCCCGCAGATGGGGGACAGCGGCGGCCGCCTCCTCGAACACCCGGTCGGGATCGCGCTCATCAGGGGCTGAAAAACCCGTACTGTCCATGCTCGATTGATGCCAGGCACTCACCTGATGCCAGTCCGCCGGGATGGTCGTGCTGTCCCAGGTCAGGGCATCACGGATAAACGGTAGGCCGGCAAAATCACACATGGCCCGCACGGACTGTTCAGGGTTTGTGTTGATCGTTTCAGCTTCGATGACCATGGGGGTAATGCCCTCATGGCGGAACCATTCATGCTGCTGCCACTGGGCTTCCAGTCCGGCCTCGGCGAGGCTGAATGCCGGATCAAGCCGGGCATAGGATGCCAGTGAAAAACGCGGATCGCGGATCAGGAATATCGGCACGGTCTGCCTGAGGAACGGTCTCAAATCATCCAGCCGATCATCGATGTAATAACTCATATCCTTGAAAAAGATATGCGGGGGTTCACCGTCAGTGGCAGAACTGCTGAGCATGGCGGCGATATCCTGCCATGTTCTCGGGCGGCCTTCTTCAGGGTTGAAATTAGGGTAGAGCGCACGCTGGCGTTCCAGATAGTAGTAATACATGAACGGTTCGTGGTGGCAGCGGCAATCTCCGCGTTCACGAAAGCAGCGTTCGATGCTGGTGGACATGGACCGGGGATGCGACCAGAGGCCGATAATCCGCATTTCTACCATGAAGCCCCGCCCGTCATGAGAATATCCTCACCAGTGAGGGCCGGAGGTGCGTCCAGGGCCAGCCATGTGATTTGCCCGGCAATTTCATCAGGGGTGATGATCCGGCCCTGGGGGTTATCCCGCCGGGCTTCGGCATAGATATCATCGACAGCAACACCGCGCCTGTCGGCCTGACTGCCAAGGCTCGCGGCCATCATCGGTGTATCCACCCATGACGGGCTGATGCTGTTGGCGGTGATCCCGTGGGGTGCCCCTTCCAGGGCTGAAACCCGGGTGAGCCCCAACACCCCGGCCTTGGCCGAACAATACCCGGCATATTCGGCTGCCCCGCGATGGGCAGCGGTTGAAGCAATGTTGATGATCCGGCCATGGCCTGCTGCCAGCATCATCGGCCAGACAGCGCGGGTCATCCGGAAAGGGCCTGTCAGGTTGCTGGCAAGCGTGTCTTCCCAGGTTTCGTCAGTATGCTGGTGGAGCGCTTCGTGATTATAGGTTCCGGCAGCATTGACAAGGATCGTAACATCACCCAGGGCCGATGCAATCGCGGCAACACCTTCATCGACACTGGCGGTATCACGGATATCAATCCGCTGGCTGAGCCACTGGCCATCATGGCGACGGGCTTCCGCCGCGATGATGGCTTCCGCTGTTTCGGCTTCCGCCCGGCCGACCCTGGTCGAGGCAACAGCGACATTGACCCCGCGCCTGATTAGCATGAGCGCTGTTTCCAGCCCGATGCCCGAAAGCCCGCCGGTGATGATCGCTGTCTGCTTGCGTTCAGCCATGGCCACCCCCTCAAGCCATGGTATGACGATACCGAGGCAACGGCAAGGTCAGTGCCTAGTCGACCATTTCAATGTAGCGGAATTCACGCACGGCAGAACCGTCAAGGGCATCCATGGCTTCTTGATAGCCTTCGCTCTCATAGCCCCTGTGGGCGGCCTCGAGGCTTTCCCATTCGATCACCACGGTGCGGGTTTTCTCACCAGCCTCACGCACATCGATGGGCATTCCCCGGGCAAGAATTTTGCCGCCGGCCGCTGTCATTGCAGGGCCGGAAAGTTTCGCATAGGCGGCAAGTTTTTCATCGTCTGAAATGCTCTTGTAAGTAACGATCTGAAGAATTTTCGACATGGTGTAACTCCTCATTAGGTGGCGGCGATCAATTCCGCCTGATTGTCAAAATGGAATCGGCGGGATCACGCCTTCAAGGCAGAGATAGCCGTTTTCATGATAGAATTTGATATCGCCGCTGGTCATCATGGGCCATCGCCTCAACAAGGTCTTGCTGATAAACCTTGAAACAATTATCTGGCTCTGGCAAGTGCCATATTGACCGTGGAGCCATGCGGTTTCATGATCACCACTTGAACGCGGATGAACACCCGGGGGAAGAGGATCTGATATGACGATTTTGATCATCGGTGCAGGGCAGGCGGCGCTCACAACAGCCGAAAAATACAGGGCCCTTGGCGGCGAGGACG
>JBMHCY010000032.1:0-22430 GCA_049889655.1 Puniceispirillales bacterium (SeqCode) | reverse complement strand
TTCGGTATAGAGTGGTTTGATCAGAACACCGTCTTCATGGTGACGGTCGAGGCTGTCAAGCGAGCGGCCTTTCAGGGTGGCTTCAGCGATCGTTTTCCAGTCATCGAGAGATGGCATTGCCCGGGCGGCCTCAGTGGTCTTCGTCATCGTTCTTTCATAGCCGATGCCACCCCATTCTGGCAAGCATGGCAACGGGGTCGGTGCTTGCAAACACCGGCAAAGGCTGGCACTCTTGCGGCCAGGAAAGGGCCCCAGATGTGGCAATAGACAAGGCGGACCAGGCAGGCAGGATAGTGGCATTGGTGCTGATCGGCATCACCGCCATGCGGGTTCTTGCCCTCGGCCTCACCCCGCTTGGCCCCGATGTCGAGGAAGCCCAATACTGGCTCTGGAGCCAGACCCCCGATGCCGGGTATTTCACCAAGCCGCCGATGATCGCCTGGGTGATCGGGCTGACAACCGCGATCTTCGGGGATAGTCTTTTCGGCATCAAATCCGCCGCGCCGTTTCTGCAACTCGCCTCTGCTCTTGTCATTGGCCGCATCACCGCGCAGTTTTCCACGCCCCTCGCCGGTCATCTGGCCAGCCTGATCTGGATCACCATGCCGGCGGCAGCCCTCAGCAGTTTTATCATCTCGACCGACAGCCCGATGCTGTTTTTCATGCTGGCATCGATGCTGCTGCTCGCCCCGCTGGCCCGTGGTGAGACACTCAGCCTGCGTGAAACACTCCTTGCCGGTATCTTTGCCGGGCTCGCCATGATGGCCAAATATGCGGCTCTTTATCTTCCTGCCGGGGTGGTTCTCTGGTGGCTCTGGCAGGGACGGCGGGACTTTCGGCCTGATCCGCGTTTCATCGGGGTGTTTGTACTGGGGATGCTGGTCAGCCTTGCCCCGAATATCATCTGGAACCTGATGAACGGCTTTGTCACCGTCGGGCATCTCGAACATAACGCCGATCTCGGCGGAACATCACCGTCATGGCTGCGCAGTATCGGATTCCTTGCCGCACAGGCAGGCATTGTCGGCCCGTTGATGCTGATCCTGGTGATCATGGCGCTCGCCGCCACCTGGCGCGACAGGGCCTGCCGGTTCTGGATCGCGCTTGCTGCCCCGGCCCTGATGATGATCACGGCACAGGCCTATTTTTCAAACGCCAATGCAAACTGGGCGGCGGCTTCATGGCCGCCCCTGGTGGTGCTGGCAGCGCACTGGCTGGCCTCATCGTGGCAGGGATGGAAGAAACGGGCCGGGCAGATTGCCCTCGGGCTTAACGGTGTCATCGCGCTGGGGCTGGTGGCGGTCACCATCAGCGGCAGTTTCGGCCCCCTCACCCCGGCATCGGACCCGTTGCGGCGGCTGCGGGGCTGGCAGGATCATGCCGCCATGCTGACCCCGCTGATCAGCGAGACCGGTGCAGAAGCCGTGGTCACCACCCGCCGCGGCCATGCCGCCAAACTGCATTGGCTGCTGCGCGACATCCCCGTGGTGGTTGAACTGATTGACAGCAACGGTGTGGCCGAAAATCACTTTGAGCAGAACCACCCCTGGCAGCCGCAGCCCGGCCGGGTGATCATCCTTGTCCACGGCAACCCGGTGATCGGCCATGAGCAAAGCCTCACCCCGATTGCCCCGGCGCGGGAATCCCGTCTTGCCATCAGCCGCAAACGCGACCGCCAGCTGTATTTTCATGCTGCGGTGGAACGCTGAACCTCAGCTGTCTTTCCCATGCTGGCGGATCACCTCGCGGAAGGCATCCAGCGTCGCTTCGCTGACATGGTGTTCGAGCCCTTCGGCATCGGCCTCGGCTGTGGCAGCATCAACCCCGATGGCGATCAGGAAATCACGCACCACAGCATGACGCTGGGCACAACGCTGGGCAAGATCACGGCCGGCATCAGTCAGGAAAATGGAACGGTAGGGTTGCGAGACAACGAGCCCTTCCCGGGCAAGACGCTGGATCGTTGCATTGACCGTCGGGGCGGTCACACCAAACCGGCTGGCCAGATCAACAGCCCGTGCCTCGCCGGTTTCGGCAATCAGTTCGGCGATCATCTCAACATAATCCTCGGCCACCTCGCTCTGGTGGGCGCGGCGAATGCGCTCAAACCGTTGTGCGCTGTCCTCGGGCTTACCCTGTGTTTTCGATATTGTCATGAGGTGCCCGTCCGAGACTGTGCTGGCTGATGATCACGGTCTAAGTTGTAAGATGTTATCAAATCTTAGGCAAGGCAAAATTTTTTGAAACTCTTTATAATCTCTTGCGCCTCCGGGCTGAACGGGCTTTAATCGCGGCTGCAAATTCACCCCGAAAACGGAGCACGCGATGGCGGATCAACCGACCCGAACAGAACTTGAAGCGGCGGCCTTCAGGCGTCTTGTGGCGCATCTGCAGGAGCGCACCGACGTTCAGAATATCGACATGATGAACCTGGCCGGTTTCTGCCGCAACTGCCTTTCACGCTGGTACCGTGAGGCCGCCGAGGAAGCCGGCATGAACCTTGAAAACGATAAAGCCCGGGAAATCGTCTACGGTATGCCCTATGCTGAATGGAAGCAGAAGTACCAGACCGAAGCATCACCCGAAGCGATGGAACAACTCAAGAAAACCCATCAGCACTGAGCCGGAAGAAGACCCATGACACAACCGCTGAATACAGGCCCGGCAGCACCTGAAATGCTGCGACAGTTCATTGAACGCATCGAACGGCTGGAAGAGGAAAAGGCCCAGCTGCTGGCCGATATCCGTGAAGTCTATGCCGAAGCCAAAGGCCACGGTCTTGATCCCAAGATCATGCGCCAGGTGGTCAAACTGCGCAGCATGGATAATCAGGAACGGCTCGAACAGGATGCGACGCTGGATCTCTACCGTTCGGCTCTCGGGATCGAATAGGCTATGGCCGGTTTCGCCGATCGCCTGATCGAGGCCACCCGCGCCCGGGGAACGCCGCTCTGTGTCGGGATTGATCCGCATCTTGATCTGATCCCCGGCCGCTTCCGCCGCGGCGCAATGACCCCGGGCGATGCCGCCACCACCGAAACTGTACGCGATTTCTGCTTCGCCCTGCTTGAACGTCTGCCCGGCAAAGTGGCGGTGATCAAACCGCAGGCCGCATTCTTTGAACTCCTCGGCCCCGACGGCATGGTGGTGCTCGCCGATCTATCCCGCGAGGCAATGGCCCTCGGCCTGATGGTGGTGATGGATGCCAAGCGCGGTGATATCGGCTCAACCTCAACCGCCTATGCCCGGGCATGGCTTGGGCCTGAAGCCGGTTTTGCCTCCGATGCGCTGACCATCAACCCGTTTCTCGGGATCGACACCCTCGAGCCGTTCATCACGACTGCCGCTGAACGCGGCGCGGGGCTGTTTATCCTGACCCGGACAAGCAATCCCGGTTCGGCTGATATTCAGGGGATCACTGCAGAAGACGGCCGCCCTGTCTTCCATCATCTTGCCAACAGGCTCAACCCGCTGATGGAGGCCCATCTCGGCCGCCACGGGTTTTCCGATCTGGGGGTTGTCGCCGGGGCAACCTGGCCTGAGGAAGCGGCCCTGTTGCGGCGGCTGATGCCCTCGGCACTGTTTCTGGTGCCTGGTTTCGGGGCCCAGGGGGGCGGCGCAGCTGAAGCCCTTGCCGGATTCGTGGATGGCCCGGAAGGCCGTGAAGGCGGGATTGTCAATTCATCCCGGGGGATCAGTTTTCCTGAAGATGCTGCTGATGCCGGCAGCGATGCTGACTGGCGTCAGGCTATCGACAATGCCCTTGAGCGGTCCAATGCCGCCCTGCGCGGTTAGTCGGCAACAAACCGGATATCGCGCACCGATGCCCGGATGATCGTTTCGGTATCATCTGAATCCGACCCGACCCCGACATAGAGCGGGTTGGCAGGCTCATAACCGAAAATGCGGATAAAATCCGCCCGGACATCAATCCTGTGGTCATGCCAGACATTGAGCGGCGTGCCCGGTTCATTCAGGATGATCATGTGACCGTATTTGCCTGCATAGGGGTTTTCGAACCCCTCACCCGCCGGTGCACCACCACCCCAGACATAGGTCAGCACCCGCCCCGGTGTATCCTTGCCGTTGATCACCTCAATAAGTGACCGCTCAACCCGCTCACCGAAAGAGACCTCGTCAGGCTGATACGGAAACGCCACATAGATGGCGAGGGTTCTGTCATCGCCACCTTTCTGGCTGGTATCCGTATCAGGATCAGGGCTCTGCGACAGCCAGGAAAAGGCGAGATTTGGTGTCTCGTCAAAAGCGATATCCAGCGTCTTATAGGCCACCGATACCGAACTGTCCGAGACCACATCGACCGAAAGCCCGGGCCAGGCTGCCGCATCTGCCGGCAGGGTGAACCGGTTGGTCGGCTGCTCATCAAAGGTGATCTCGTCCCAGCCCGCGGTGGTGAGCACCTCATCAAGCTCGGCCCAGGCCGCCGCACCGGGCCAGAGAAGCTGGCCGCAAATCAGCAGACCAGCCGTCAAAAAAGCGGGCAGAACACTGCCCGGCCGAACCATGCCACCAGGAAAAGAGATACTGAACTTCATGCGATTGCCTCTGGATGGGGTGATAACACCTTCATATCAATAAGCAAAATATTTTTACAGAATTCGCTCTAACTTTAAGAATTTATTAAGTAATTTTTCCTACACTGTATCGATAGCGCCATCTCAATAGGGGTTTTCTTCGTTGAGAAAGATGGGCTTTGGGGCCAACAAAAAGGCAGATTATCGATGTCAGGCACAACAGAAGAACAGACAAAAGACAGCGGCCGGAAACGGGGCCGGGTCAAGTGGTACAACGACCGGCGCGGCTACGGCTTTATTGAGGTTGACGGGCATGAAGTCTTCATCCACCGGTCGACCCTGACCCAGTTCGGCATCCTGCGGATCCAGAACGAGGACATTGTCATCGTCACTGAGGCGAAGACTGAACGCGGCTATATTGTCGAGCATCTGTTCGGCATCGAACGCCCGCCCCTGCCGGAATGGCTCTATGCCGATGCCCCGGCTGAGGGCGAAGAAATAGCCGAGATCAAGTTTTTCAATGATGACAAGGGCTATGGCTTTGTCATGGTCGATGGCCGTGAGCAGGATATTTTCATTCATTCTCGGACGCTTGAGAATAACCGCATCACCGGCCTCGACAGTGGCCAGAAGGTGCTGGTCAAGATCAGCGAGGATGAAAACGGCCCGGTGATCGACACCATTCGGTTTTACCGGACAGATGACCCGGTTGTAACCGAGCCCAAGGAACAGCCCCCCATCGGCAACCGGGCCAGCGACAGTGAACCGCAACCCCGGGATCAGGAAAGCCACCTTGCCCACAAGAAATTCTATGATCTGACCAGCAAAGGGTCCTGAACGGGTTGGTCTTGCCTTGATGCGGCACATCCCCTAAGGTCAGCCAACCCAAAAGAGGATCCCCCTGATGACAACGCGCTGGCTTCTCGTGCTTTTCAGTGCTTCTGCACTGGTGACAATCTCCCTCGGCATCCGCCAATCCATGGGGCTTTTTCTCGGCCCGATCAGCCTTGATCTCAACACCGGCCGTGAGTTGTTTTCCTTTGCCGTGGCCTTGCAGAACCTGCTCTGGGGGGTATCATCCCCGGCTTTCGGGGCCCTGGCTGACCGGATCGGCGGCTGGAAAGTCGCCTCGCTCGGCGGCCTTCTCTATGCGCTGGGGCTTGTGGTCATGACCGGGTTTGTCTCCCCCGGGGGGATGGTGATCGGCAACACGCTCATTGGGCTTGGGCTCGGCAGTGCCGGGATGGCAGTGGCGCTCGGAGCCGTCAGCCGGACAGCCCCGCCGGCAAAACGCACGCTGGCCCTCGGCATGGTGACCTCGCTCGGCTCGTTCGGCCAGTTTGCCCTCGTCCCCGTCACCCAGATTATCATTCTTGATTTCGGCTGGCAGGCCGCCATGCTGACCATGTCAGCAGTGGCCGGGTCGATGATCGCCATCGGGCTCGGGCTGCGGGGGGCAGACAGTTCGACGGCGGTTGTTGCCGAGGCCAGCCTCGGTGCCACCGTCCGCACCGCCTTTGGCTCCCGCGATTACATCCTGTTGACGGCAGGTTTCTTTGTCTGTGGGCTGCATCTGGTGTTCATCACCACGCACCTGCCCGTCTATCTTGAAGACAATGCCGTTGACCCGGCCATTGCCTCCTGGGCGCTGTCGCTGGTCGGGCTTTTCAACATTGTCGGGGCGCTGTTTTTCGGCTGGATCGGCAACATCATGCCGAAACGGATTCCCCTGGCCCTCATCTATCTGGCCCGAACCCTGATCATCGCCGCCTTTATCAGTCTGCCGGTATCCGGCACATCGGCCCTCATCTTCGGGGCGGCCATGGGCTTTTTCTGGCTCGGCACGATCCCGCTGACATCAGGGCTGATCGTCACCTTCTTCGGGCCGCGCTATCTGGCGACCCTGTACGGCTTTGTCTTTCTGTCGCATCAGGTAGGCTCGTTCATGGGTGCCTGGCTCGGTGGCCGGCTCTACGACACCTTCGGCAATTATGACATCATGTGGGGGATCAATCTGGTTGCCGGGCTGGCGGCCTTCCTCTTGCATGTGGCCATCAGGGAACGGCCGGTGATGATCACCAAAACAGCCTGACGGCTATTCCTGCATCCCGAGCCAGCGTTCAGCATCCAGCGCTGCCATGCAGCCCATCCCGGCGGCAGTAACAGCCTGACGATAGATCTTGTCAACGCAATCGCCGGCAGCAAAGACTCCCTCGACCGAGGTTCGGGTCGTCCCGGCATCAGCAGTGATATAGCCTTCTTCATCCATGGCCAGCGCGCCCTTGAAAGCCGCCGTTGCCGGATCATGGCCAATGGCGACAAACATCCCGTCAGCGGCGATCTCGATCGTCTCCTCGCCGGTGGTGGAAGCAAGCCGCAGGCCGGTGACACCACCGCCAACGCCCTCATCCCCCAGGACTTCCTCGACAACCCGGTTCCAAAGAACCTCGATATTGTCTGTCCGCATCAGCCGTTCCTGCATGATCTGCTCGGCCCGCAGGCTGTCGCGGCGGTGGATAAGCGTGACCTTCTTGCAGATATTGGCGAGATAGAGTGCCTCTTCAACCGCCGTATTGCCGCCGCCGATCACGGTGACTTCCTTTTCACGATAGAAAAAACCGTCACAGGTGGCACAGGCTGAAACCCCGCGGCCATTGAAGGTGGTCTCGCTGTCGAGCCCGAGCCAGCGGGCCTGAGCACCAGTGGCGATGATCACGCTTTCAGCCTTGATCTGCTTGCCGCTGTCGCAGGTGATTGTGAACGGCCGTTCATCAAAGGAGACGTCCGTAACCAGATCATACTCGATGCGCGAGCCGACATTTTCCGCCTGCTGCTGCATCTGCTGCATTAGCCAGGGCCCCTGAACCACATCGGCAAAGCCCGGATAGTTTTCCACATCGGTGGTAATCGTCAACTGGCCGCCGGGCTGCAACCCGGCCAGAACCAGCGGGTTGAGATTGGCACGTGCCGCATAGATCGCAGCGGTCAGGCCTGCGGCACCGGTTCCAATGACGACAAGTTTTTCGAGATCAGTTGACATGGGGAATACTCGTTCAGGGTTGGAGGTTCAAAGGGATAATTCGGGTCTGTTGCGGAAATGCTCAAGGGCTTCGGGATTGGCGAGAGCCTCGGTATTTTTGATCATCCGGCCTTCGACAACATCACGGACGGCGAGTTCAGTGATCTTGCCGGAACGGGTGCGCGGGATATCCGCGACCTCGAGGATAAATGCCGGAACATGGCGCGGCGTGGCCCCCTTGCGGATGGCACCGGCAATCTCAGCCTTCAGGGCATCGTCGAGCACCGCGCCTTCATTCATCCGGACAAATAGGATGACACGGACATCGCTGGCACCATCAACAATAATGTTCTGACCGATGACAAGGGCTTCGAGGATTTCATCAAAGGCTTCGACCTGCCGGTAGATCTCGGCGGTACCGATCCGGACACCACCGGGATTGAGCGTCGCATCGGACCGCCCATGGATGACAATACCGCCATGGTCAGTCAGCGTCGCCCAGTCACCATGCCGCCAGATACCCGGAAAATGATCAAAATAGGCGGCGCGGTAGCGGCTGCCATCCGGATCATTCCAGAACCCGACAGGCATCGACGGAAACGCCCGGGTGCAGACAAGCTCACCCTGCTCACCGGTGATCGGCTGGCCATCCTCGTTCCAGATATCGACCGCCATGCCAAGGCCGCGGGCCTGAATTTCACCAGCATGGACTGGCAGGGTCGGGCACCCCAGCACAAAGCAGGAGATCAGGTCCGTACCACCGGAAATGCTGGCCAGTTGGACATCGGGCTTGATCGCCTCATAGACGAAATCGAACCCGTCGCTGGTCAGCGGCGAGCCGGTGGAACAGATCTGCCTCAGTGCCGACAGATCACCATCATCACCGGGCCGGTAGCCGCTTTTGCGAACCGCATCAATATATTTTGCCGAGGTGCCAAAGAGATTGATCTTCTCTGCCGCTGTCATTTGCCAGAGCCGTTCCGGCCCGGGGCTGAACGGGCTGCCTTCATAGAGGATAACCGTCGCCTTGATGGCGATGGCCGAAACCAGCCAGTTCCACATCATCCAGCCGCAGGTGGTGAAATAAAACACCCTGTCACCGGCCCGGCTGTCGCATTGCAGACGATGCTCCTTGATATGCTGGAGCAGGGTTCCGCCGGCACCGTGGGTGATGCATTTCGGTGCCCCTGTCGTCCCCGAAGAATAGAGAATGTAAAGCGGGTGATTGAACGGCATGGCGGCATAATCATCAATCGGATTGGCGGCCAGCGCCTCATCGAAGAGCACAGCCCCTTCGAGATCATCGAGGACTGGGGTATCATCAAGAAACGGGACAATCAGCACAGCCTCGATTGAGGTGATCTCGGCCAGCAGATCGCGGATGATCGGCATCCGGTCAATCGGCTTGCCGTTGTAGCGGTATCCATCCGCCGCCATCAGCACCTTGGGTTCGATCTGGCTGAACCGGTCCCTGACACCGCCAAGACCGAAATCGCTGGAACAGGAAGAGAAGATCGCGCCGATGCTGGCAGCAGCCAGCATGGTGATGATCGCCTCAGGCGTGTTGGGGGTATAGGCAGCAACCCTGTCACCGGGCCCGACCCCCTGATCACGCATCCAGCCTGCCAGAGCCCGGGCCTGCCGTGCCAGTTCACGGCGTGACAGCATCCGGCGGTCACGGCCTTCGGCATGGGCGATGATGGCCGGGGTATCATCAGCATCGTGAAGCATATTTTCTGCATAATTGAGCTGGCCGTCCGGGAAGAACTGTCCCCCGGTCATGGCATCCGGTTTGGCCAGCACCGTTTCGCCCTTGTCACCGATGATGCCGTGCCAATCCCAAAGATGGGACCAGAACGTCTCACGGTGATCGACCGAATACTGCCACAGGCGGTGATAATCCCCTTGCCAATCAAAGCCTTCGTGGTCCCTGATCCGCGCAGCAAACGACGCCAGTTGTGATTCTGAAGCAGCGTTTTCAGACGGTGACCAGAGCAGTCGAGACATGGGTGCAGGCCTTGGGAACAGATGATATAACCGCCATAGCATAGCCTATAATTTGCACCTATCAAGCCTTGGCTTTATGCTTGGTGTGGTTGTAATTATCCAAGGCTGATCTGATGCGCCGAGCATATGTTTTCCTCGTCTTCACCCTGATGGCTGCCGGGCTTTCAGCCGCCGCCAATGCCCTTGAAATCAAACGCGGGAAGCCGATCCAGGGCGGGCTCGTGCTGTTATCCGCCGCCCCCGGAGCGAGCCTTACCGCCAATGGTGAGCCGCTGATGCTAAACGCCGAGGGCCTCGCCATTATCGGCTTTCACCGTGATGAAACCGACCCGGTGACCATCACCGAAACTGATGCTGACGGCCAGACGTCTTCGATCACCCTCACCCCTGAGAAACGCGAATACCTTGAGCAACGGATCGACGGGCTGCCGAAAAAGATGGTTACCCCGCCGGAGGAAGTGCTGGTACGGATTGGCCGTGATCGGGAGAACGTCATTGCCGCCCGCTCCCATGCGACGGCCATTTCCGCCTTTGCCGGCCCGATCATCTGGCCTGTCGAGGGCATTATCACCGGGGTTTACGGCTCCCGGCGGGTGCTCAACGGAGAGCCGCGCGCACCCCATTACGGGATCGATATCGCTGCCCCGAAAGGTACGCCGGTCAAAGCCCCTGCCGATGGCATCATTCGCATGGCCGATGATCTCTATTTCACCGGCTGGACGATCATTCTGGATCATGGCCACGGCATGAGTTCGACCTTCCTGCATCTTGAAACCACCGCCGTCGAGGTTGGCGACAGCGTCAGTCAGGGGCAGGTGATCGGGACAGTGGGGTCAACCGGGCGGTCGACCGGCCCGCATCTCGACTGGCGAATCAATGTTTTCGGCAAACGGCTTGACCCGATGCTGATCGCCGGGCCGATGCCGCAATAGAGATGATCAGACGGCCGATGCCAGATCAGCTGTGCCGACAAATTCACGGGCCTCAATGAGGGCTTCAACCAGCGCGTTGATCAGCGGCTCATCATGGCGGGGGCCCGGGGTCAGCCGCAGCCTTTCCTCACCCCGCGGAACCGTCGGGTAATTGATCGGCTGGACATAGATGCCATGGGCTTCGAGCAGGCGGTTGCAGATCGCCGTGGCTCGGGCCGCATCACGCACCATCACCGGGACGATATGCGTATTCCCGGGCAGGATATCAAACCCGGCCTCTGTGAGTTTTGTCTTGAGCAGGGCAGCATGCTGCTGCTGGGCGCGGCGTTCCGCATCATGGGCCCGCAGATAGCGGATCGAGGCGGTGGCCCCGGCGGCCAGGGCGGGCGGCATCGCCGTGGTGAAAATGAACCCGGAAGCATGGCTGCGGACAGCATCACAGATCGGGGCAGAGGCGGCGATATAGCCCCCCATCACCCCGAAAGCCTTACCAAGGGTGCCCTGAATGATATCAACCCGATGCTGGACACCATCGCGCTGGGCAATGCCGCCACCTTCGGCCCCGTACATCCCCACGGCATGGACTTCGTCAAGATAGGTGAGCGCCTGATACTTTTCCGCCAGATCACAAATGGCGTCGATGGGGCTGGTATCACCTTCCATCGAATAGACAGATTCAAAGACGATGATCTTGGGGCGGCCCGGGTCTTCGGCCTGCAGCAACGCTTCCAGATGCGCGAGATCATTGTGGCGGAAGATCGCCTTGTCGGCACCGCTGCGCTTGATCCCTTGAATGATCGAGGCGTGATTGAGGCTGTCGGAGAAAATCTTGCAGCCCGGCAGCAGCCCGGCAAGGGTCGCAAGGCTGGTGTCATTGGCAATATACCCGGAGGTGAAGACCAGTGCCGCCGGTTTGGCGTGGAGACCGGCGATTTCCTTTTCCAGCGTCACCACCTGATGCGATGTCCCGGAAATATTGCGGGTGCCCCCGGCTCCGGCCCCCTGATCGAGAACCGTATCGGCCATCGCCTGCTGCACCACAGGATTGTGCCCCATGCAAAGGTAATCGTTCGAGCACCAGACCGTGACGTCAACAGGCCCGGCCGGGGAATGCCAGCGGGCTTTCGGGTGATGCCCGGCCAGCCGCTCGATTTCAACGAAATAGCGGTAGCGATTCTCGGCTTTCAGCTGATCGAGGCTGGCCTTGAAGATGGCGTCATAACCGGATGACACGAAACGCTTCCCCCTTGCGCAAAAGGTATCATTCATTCGTTGATTAATTGTAATGACGCAGGCTGGGGTCGGCCAGTCTTATTCCCCCCATGCGACGATCTATCCCATGCCGTCAGAGACGGTGATCGAGGGCGCGGGCATCCTGCGTATCCCAGCTGACATAGCCCTTGGCCCCGGGCTTCAGCGAGGAATCAGCCCCGGCATTGGGAATCTTGACAATGAATTCATCATTGCCGGCTACATCCATGCGGCAGCGAATATGATCCCCCAGATAGATCAGCTCGGCGACAGACGCTGCCAGGGCCGATTTCCGGGCAGGCTTGCTGCTGCTGAACTGGATCCGTTCCGGGCGGATTGAGACAACGGTCTTGTCGCCCTTGCCGGCATTGACAGCGACAGCCTTGATCGTGCCGTGCTTGCCGAGATCAACCTCGCCAACCCCACGGCTGACAGCCTTGATGGAGCCAACCAGTTTGTTGTTCTCGCCGATAAACTGGGCGACAAAGGCGTTTTCGGGCTTTTCATAGAGCGTGACCGGATCAGCCAGCTGCTGGATGATACCGTCATCAAACACCGCAATCCTGTTCGACATGGTCAGGGCTTCGGACTGGTCATGGGTCACATAAACGACCGTGACGCCGAGGTTTTCGTGAATATGCTTGATTTCGTACTGCATATGCTCGCGCAGCTGTTTGTCGAGCGCGCCGAGTGGTTCGTCCATCAGCACCAGTTCTGGCTCAAAAACGAGAGCCCGGGCCAGGGCGATCCGCTGCTGCTGGCCGCCGGAAAGCTGTGTCGGGCGGCGATCACCGAATGACCCCATCTGCACCATATCAAGGGCGCGGCGGACCTTTTCCTCAGTATCAGCCTTGCTCATCTTGCGGACATTAAGCGGGAAAGCCAGGTTTTCGTTCACCGTCATATGCGGGAATAGGGCATAGTTCTGGAACACCATGCCGATACCCCGGCGATGCGGCGGGATGTTGTTGATCGGGTTGTTGTTCAGCAGAATATCGCCATGGGTCGCGGTTTCGAACCCGGCCAGCATCATCAGACAGGTTGTCTTGCCTGAACCGGACGGCCCCAGCATGGTGATAAACTCGCCCTTTTCGATATCAAGATTCAGATTCTTTACGACCAGCGTTTCGCCGTCATAACTTTTCTGAACATCCTTGAACCGGACAAAGGGTGTTGAAACAGCCATTATCAGTCTCCCGTATTAGCCCCAATACAAAACAAGATGGGGGCAATGTGCAAGCCTTAAATGCACTCAATCCCGATGATGCAGCACCCGGCCGATAATATTGAGCAGCAACTGTGCGGCCAAAGTCGAGGTGGAGCCTGTCGGATCATAGTCCGGGGCCACTTCCACCAGATCAAGCCCAACGATATCACCGCGCCGCGCCAGCCCGTCCATCAGTTCGAGAATCTCGTAATAGACAAAGCCGCCATGACTGGGGGTGCCTGTTCCCGGGGCGATCGACGGATCAAAGCCGTCAATATCGATGGTCACATAATACCGCTCACCGGTGGGAATGCGGCCGAGAACGCCCTCAACGCCGAGATCACGGAACTGGCGCACCGAGAGAATATCGCTGCCGAAGCGGCGGGCATCTTCATAGCCCTCGCGGGCGGTGGATGAAACATTGCGAATCCCTATCTGGCTGAGCCCCTTGACCCAGGGCTTTTCGGCAGCTCGCCGCATGGGATTGCCGTGACCGGCCGTCACCCCGTGGCGTTCATCGACAAAATCGAGATGCGCATCAATCTGGACAAGGTGGAACGGCTCTTCTTCGCTGAACGCGTTAATGGCCGGAATGTTGACCGAATGGTCACCACCCAGCACCACCGGCAGGGCCCCGGCCTTCAGAATGGCGCGGACACCGGCTTCGATATTGGCATGGCTCTTTTCAGTATTGGTGTGAATGATATCCGCATCACCGATATCGACAATGCGTGTCTTGCCGGCTTCCAGGTAGGTGATATCATCCTCGTGGTCATAGGCCCCGGCATGGCCGAAAGAAAACAGTGTCGAGGCCTCACGGATCGCCCGCGGGCCGAAACGGGCACCGGGGCGGTACTGAGTGCCGAAATCAAACGGTGCCCCGAGAATGGCAACATCCGCATCGATCGCATCCCAGTCCGTCACAACAGGATACTTCCCGAAACTGCAAATTCCCACAAAAGGCAGGTTCAGCCTGCCGCCTGCATATCCGTGATCAGCCATGGCACCCTCGTGTTTTTCTTTCAAAGCGATACCATGGCCCTGCGATGATCACAAGATGCCAGCCAGGGCAGCATGGCCAATGCCCCAAGCTGATCATTTTTCGCGGAAGGCGATTGATTGTGCCCGCTCGATTGGTGAAAGGATATAGTTCAACACCGTTCTCTTGCCGCCGAGCACATCGACAACCGCTGTCATCCCGGCAACGATTTCCGGTTCGATCCCAGATTGTTCAAACCGCGGATCAGGGATTTTGACCAGTGTCACGAAATAGGGCGGCAGCTGTTCTTCCTGGGTGCTGTTATTGGCGATCTGGTGGACACGGCCGGTGAGCGTCCCGTAGCGCGAGACATCATAGGCCGACAGCGAGATACGCACCTCCTGGCCGATGCTGATCTTGGAGACATCATCGGTGTTGACGCGGGCCCTGACGGTAATCTCATCATTGCGTGGCACCATTTCGGCCATCACCGTGCCACCATCGACAACCCCGCCGACAGTATTGACATGAACCGCGGTGATGACCCCGTCGACAGGGGCCCGCACCGCCGTCAGCGCGACCTTTTCCGTGAGCGCTTCCAGCCGAGCTTCAGCCTGGGCGGCGGTTGTCCGCATTTCGACCAGCTGGGTTTCGGCCTGGGCCCGGAAATTACTGTTCATCGATTGCAGCCGCCGTGATGCTGTCTCCAACTCGCTTTCAAGGCTGATCGCGGCAAGACGGGCGCTTTCCTCACGGCCCGCCGTCAGGTTGAGCCGCTCTTCGGTATCCTTCAGCCGACCCTCGACATTGAGCAGGCTGATGCGCGGCTCAAAGCCCTTGTCGACAAGCGGTTTGAGCACCGCGTGTTCTTCCTCGATAAGGGCCATCTGCTGGGCGATGGTCTTAAGCTGAACCCGGGCCTGACGGGCTTCGGCCTCACGTTCATCAATGCTCCGCCGCAGGCTTTCGATTTCCTGCTCGATCACCTGCGTTTCACTATCAAGGGCCTTCTGGCGGCTGATGAAGACAAGCCGTTCCTGTTCGACAATATCAGGGGCAGCCGCTTTCAGGTCTGCGGGAAAGATGATGCTGTCGGCCCCCTCGGCCTCGGCCTTGAGCCGATGGATCGCCGCAAGGGCTGTCAGTCGCTGGATTTCATTATCGTCGAAATTCGCGCGGACATCCTCATCCTCGACCTCGAACAGCACATCACCTTTCGAGACCTGGTCACCCAAATTGGCGTTGATCATCACCACCGAACCGGGAAGCCGTGTCTGGACCATCTGGATATTGTCGCTGGGCACAACCTCACCCTCGGCCCGGACGACTTCGTCAATCTCGGCCAGCCCGGCCCAGACCACGGCGATAATGAAGAAGACAGTGATCAGAAGGGAGATCATCTGCCCCTTCATCGGTGTTCTGGTCCCGGTTGCCTCCAGATCGATTTCCGGCGTCCGCAACTGGGCCGGAACCATCACCGGCTGGGGGATGAAGAAACGGTAAACCGACCGCTTGATCCGCCGCCAGAAGCGCACCAGAAACCATGGCCGGTCTTCCTCGGCAGCTTCGTCTTCCTCAAGACCGGTTTCAAGGGGCGCTGCGGGATCAACCTCCTCAGCCTCGACAACCTCAATACGGTCATCATCATCGCCGTGAACCTGTTGATCCGTGGCGTGCTGACGCCGAAAACCAACCATTCTGCCGATAAGCGAAAACAGTGCAGTAAAGACTCTCATCCGTTGGCTCCTTTCAGGTTAGCAAGCACCTCATCCCGGGGGCCGTCCATGACAATGCGGCCAGCCTCGATAATGATGATGCGGTCAGCGATCCCCACCAGTGGACCGCGATGGGTCACGAAAACTGATGTTTTGCCTTTGGTGGCCTGATCGAGATTCTTCACGATCATGGCTTCGGTGTTGCCATCCATGGATGAGGTCGGCTCATCCATCAGGATGATGTTGGGGTTACCGATCAATGCCCGGGCGATTGCCAGTGATTGTCGCATCCCGGCAGAAAGCTCCTGCCCCCTTTCGGAAAGGATGAAATCAAACCCGTTGGGAAGCATCCCGATAAACTGCGACGCCCCGGAAAGTTCGACAGCCTTGATCAGTTCCTCATCGGTGGCATCCGGATGCCCCATCAGCAGGTTTTCCCGAATCGTTCCGGAAAACAGCGTCGGGTTCTGCAGGACAATGCCAACATTGTTGCGGACATCTTCCGGCCGCAGGTTGATGATATCAGCATCATCGAGCATCACCGCCCCGCCGGTGGCGGTGTTGATCCCGGCAATCAGGCTGAGCAGCGAGGTCTTGCCGGAGCCGATCCGCCCCAGTACGGCCACGCGTTCACCTGGCTTGATCACCAGCGAGCAATTCTGCAGCGTCGGGTCCTTCTGGCCATCATAGAGCAGCGAGACGTTCTTGAGCGTGATGCCGCCTTTCAGCACTTCACGCTGGACATGGCCGCTACGGGATTCTTCATCGGTGATGGTGTTCATCACCATCGACAGCCCGTGATAGGCGGTGATCGCCTGATTGAGCCGCCCGAGCAGATTGGTGATCTGGCCCAGCGGGGCGAGCGTCCGGCCTGAGAGGATCACACAGGCGATCAGCTGCCCCATGGTCAGGTCACCGCTGGCGATCAGGAAGACGCCGTAGACGATGATCCCCACCTGTGAGGCCTGTTGGCCAAGCTGGGTGAAATGAGTGGCCAGTTGGGTGGTAAAGCGGCTGCGGCGTTGCGCCATGCCCTGATTGAGCACCCCCTGGAACCAGCGGTTGCGGAGGATCGAGATCCCGCGGACAGTTTTCAGAGTTTGCAGGTTCGACAGCATTTCCACCATCACTGCCTGCTTGGATTGCCCCTGCTGTGTCGACAGATCGGAAATCTTCCGCATGATCGGCTGCAGCAGTAACCCGAACAGGATCACCACTGGCACAACAAGTGCCGGAACCGCCGCCACCGGCCCGCCGATGGCATAGAGGACAAACAGAAACAGGATGATGAAGGGCAGATCGGCGAAGACCGTGAAACTGGCCGAACCGATCACTTCCTTGAGAATCTCGAAATCACGCACCGTGTTGGCGAGCGCGCCTGTGGCCTGCCGCGACATGCTGATATTATGGCGTGATATCTTATCAAACAGATCGCTTGAGACCCGCTTGTCGATCTCGGTGCCGGCGTGGTCGACAAAATTGCCGCGACAGATTTTCAGGGTGAAGTCGAACGCCATGACAATGATGACGATGATCGTCAGCACAAACAGCGATTCCGTCGCGTTGTTGGGAATGACCCGGTCATAGACAGTCATGATGTAGAGAGACGACACGAGGGCAAACAGGTTGATCATGACCGAAGCCCCGATCACCTGATAATAGACACGGCGATAGCCGATGACATAGCGCCAGAACCAGTGCTGGCTGGCCCCTGCTGGCTTTTCTTCAGCGGGGGTTTTATCCGTGGTTGGGGGTGGCGGTGTTTTCAGCATTGGGGGCCTCCATGGGGAAGATCAAGCAAGTCGGAAAGGGCATCGGCAAAAAAGACACCCTGGAGAATCCCGAGTTCAATCTGATGGCTGAGGGCGATCTGCTCGGACCTGATCCCCACGATCTGTTCGTTGATATTGACAATGGTCAGGCTGTCGCCGGTGGTCTGGCCAAGCCGGGCCCGGGCTTCATCGAGCCGGTCGTCAAGCGCCGACAATTTTTCCACATTCCGGCTGAGGCTTTCTCGGGCCCTGTCAATATTGCGCTGGGTTGATTCTGTTGCGTTGCGATGCTGGCGGATGGTGTTCTCGCGCTGGTTGGTAAGCCCGCGGCGACGCCAGGTTTCCTCATCCTGCCGGGCCTGGTTGCTGCCGCCGTCATATAACGGCAGGGACAGCTGCAACTCACCCGTGATCTCGTATTCCTGAGAAAAACTGTCAACATCGAAAAACGTTGAATTGAAGGTCGAGCTGAGCCGCGGCCGCCGGTCAGCCTCGAGCCGGTCAATCTCATAACCGGCCGCCTCGATCTGCAGGTCAATGCGCTGGATTTCGCGGGAATAGCGGCTTTCGATCACCGGCGGGTTATGGGGACGATGCTGCCGGAACCGGGCGAGAAAGACAGCAAGATCAGCCGCGTTCAACCCGAACCGCTGGTCAAGTTCACCTTCGAGCAGGTCAAGCTGGCGTTCGGAAAGGGTGATGGCGATCTCGGCATCGAGCTCGGTCAGTTTGATGCTGCGCAGATCACCGACCCGCAGGACACCGGCTTCGACCCCGGCTTCGATGCGTTCGATCTGCGGGGCGATGGTGCGGAGATGCCCCTGGTAGAGGGCCATTCTTTCCTGCTGTTCGGAAATCTTGATCCCCAGATCGAGGATATCTGCCGCGACGCGATCAATCTCAAGCAGCAGGGCAAGCCGGTTGCCCGCCTGCTCGCTGAGGGCGGATTTCTTCGACGCCTCGATGCCGCCCCAGTCATACAGCAACTGATTGAGGCTGATCACCGCATCGACATCCTCATCATCAAAGCGACGGCTGCGCGTCGTGTCCTGCTCGAACCGGCTTTTCAGGGAGGTCCCACCGCGCAAGGAAAAATCCACCTGGGGGCGCTCACCGGCAAGAGCGAGATCATAACTGCTGCGGGCCCGGCAGACATTTGCCCGGGCCAATGCCACATTGGGGTGGTTGATGATCGCTTGAACGGCCGGACCATCATCACGGCCTGAAGCCGCGGCCGACCCCATCCCGAGCAGGCCAAGGAAAAGGATATAAAGAGAGCCGCAGGTCAACAACCAGCGGCGTGTCCGAAAAACAATCATGCAACCTCCTTGATAACAACAAAACTCCAAACGACCCCGAAGAGCCGGACATCACCCCTTGGGATGATTCGGGTCGAGTATAGGAAGAAGAAGTAAATATTTCGTTAATTCACTGAAAAATAATATAAATTTACGATTTATTAACTTTTGACCCGGAACACCACCCGGCCATGAGGCTTGCCATCCGGGCGCCAATGCCTAGGATGCAGAGGGAGAAAAAGGGGCGGCAGATGCCGACCCGTCAGGTTGAGGGGATGCAGAATATGGCCATGACGACCACCGGGTATCGTGTTGCCGCGCTCTATCATTTTGCCCGGCTCGATCGTCCGGAAAAACACCGCCAGCCTTTGCTCGATCTCTGCCGCGATGCTGATATCCGCGGCACCCTGCTGCTCGCCACCGAAGGCATCAACGGCACCATCGCCGGGCCGCCGGAGGGCATCGAGGCCGTCATTGCCCATCTGCGGGCCTGGCCGGGTTTTGCTGATCTTGAGGTCAAGTATTCAACAGCGTCGTCGCGGGGATTTCTGCGGATGAAGGTTCGGCTGAAGGCAGAGATCGTCACCATGGGCAAACCCGGGATCGACCCGGCCCGGGATACCGGTACCTATGTTGAGCCGAAGGACTGGAACAGCCTGATCCGCCGCAATGATGTGATGGTGATCGATACCCGCAACGATTATGAAACCCGTCTTGGCCGGTTTCAGCGGGCGGTTGATCCCGATACAGCTTCCTTCAGGGCCTTTCCGGACTGGGCCGATGCCCTCGCCGCATCACCGGAAAAGCCGAAAGCCGTGGCCATGTACTGCACCGGCGGCATCCGCTGCGAGAAAGCCTCGGCCTATATGAAGCAGATCGGTTTTGATGAAGTCTATCACCTCAAAGGCGGCATCCTGAAATACCTCGAAGACATTCCCGAAGACGAAAGCCTTTGGCAGGGGGAATGTTTTGTCTTTGATGATCGTGTCTCGCTGGGGCACGGGCTGGTCGAAGGCGACCACAGCCTGTGCCATGCCTGCAAGCAGCCGCTCACCCCTGCTGAACGCGAAGACCCTGCCTTCGAAGACGGGGTTTCCTGCCCCTATTGCATTGATCAAACCACGCCTGAGCAGCGCCAGCGGTTCCGCGAAAGACAGCGCCAGATCGGCCTCGCTGAGGCACGAGGCGAGAGACATCTCGGCCAAAACAGTCGCCAGCGCAAGCCATCCTGAAGCGGCCTTCCATTAGCGTTTTCTCATAACATTGTCAGCTTCACTGGCGAGGCGTATCCTGAAACTGATCATGACCATGGAGGCCCTGATGCGATCAGGTGCATCGTTTATGACCATCCGCGCGGCGCTGGTTCTGGTGTTGGTCATCCTCGGGATGCAGACAATTGCACCCGCACCGCTCAAGGCCGCCCTGCTTGACCGCTGTGATGGCGGCGCCCGGCAGATCAGCGTGCTGGCCTGGCCAAACACTGATTTCAGCCGCTGCACGGTTCTGCTCGACGAGATTTTTGCCGGGGGCCCAGGCAAGGATGGCATTCCGGCAATCGACGATGTCCGCATCAGGGAAGTCGAGATGGAAAAGGGGCTCACCGCTGATGAACCCGTGATCAGTCTCAGCCTCAACGGTGATGCCCGCGCCTGGCCGCTGCGCTATCTGATCTGGCATGAGATCGCCAATGACACGCTTGGCGGCATCCCGATTGCAGTCACCTACTGCCCGTTATGCAATGCCGCGATTGTCTTTGACCGCCGCCATCAGGGCGTCGTGCTTGATTTCGGCACCACCGGCAACCTGCGGCACTCTGATCTGGTGATGTATGACCGGCAGACGGAATCATGGTGGCAGCAATATACCGGCGAAGCGATCATCGGCCATTATGCCGGTGATACCCTCACCGTGCTGGCCTCGCGGCTTGAATCCTGGGGGGAATTCCGCGCCCGTCACCCGCAGGGCACGGTGCTCGTTCCCCTTAACCCGCGGGAACGCCCCTATGGGGCCAACCCCTATCGCGGCTATGATACAAGCGGCTTTCCGTTTCTCTACAGCGGTGAGGTGCCGGCCGATATCGCCCCCCTCGCACGGGTGGTGGTGGTTGACGGCAAGGCCTGGTCACTGCAGCATCTGCGCGAGCACGGCACGATCCGAGACGGTGATCTCACCCTGCGCTGGGCCCCCGGCCAGCGGTCTGTGCTGGACAGCCGGGATATCACCCGCGGACGCCGGGTCGGGACTGTCACCGCCACCCGGGGATCAGGTGATGCGGCAGCCGATGTCGCCTATGATGTGACCTTCGCATTTGTCTATCATGCCTTCAATCCCGATGGGGTGATCATCGGGGTTGATGGCTGATTACGGCATCAGCCTTTCGGGAAGTAATCCTCGCAACCGCCCTCACGGCGGACATCGGCGGTGCAGCAGTGCAAACCGCCCCCAAAGGCATAGGCATCACGCAGATCAACCTCGACCACTTCCATGCCGAGTTTGTCCATCTGTTCCGCCTGATAGACTTCCGTCTTTTCGACACAGACTGTTTTCGGGTCAAGCACCAGCACATTCATCGACAGCCAGACCGATGAATAGCACAGCGGCGGCGGGGAGTTGTGGGCAGGCTGGGCCGCATCGACGATCTCCCAGCCGTTGCGCTCAAACATCGCCCGCTGGTCATCAGGCAGCCGCCGCTGGGGATTGTTGAGGATCAGCCCGGGACGCAGCGGCGTGAAGGTGGCATCGATATGGATCGGGTACGGATCACCGGGGAAGTTAACCGTATGCACGCGATGATCGGGGAAATGCCGCTTGAGCCAGTCGATCCCCTTGAGGTTGGTGGTAAAACCGTGCTGGACCACCAGATCACGGCCAAAGCGCAGCACATCGGCTGCATCAAACAGCGGTTCTTCTTCGGTGGTGACAAAGAACTTGTCCGCCGTCCATTCAAGCCGCTTCTCAACACCGATCTTGTCCGACAGATAGTCGGGACGGTAATCCGCATCTGTCAGCCGCGGCTTGGGGGCGGCTTCATGGCGCATCTGCGGGTCTTCGTCATAATAGCGTTGCAACAGCGGCCGGTAGCAGAGGTATTCGAACCAGCGGCAGCGGTAGCTCATCGTTGCTTCCAGCATTTCCTTGCCGACAGTCAGCAGCACATCACGCGGCGGCATACAGCCGAACATGGTTTCGGTTTCCCAGTCCGGTGTCGCGGACCGCTGGTTGAAATCAAGCGGGGTCGGCCTGTCGACGATAATCCCGCGCTTTTCAAGCATGGCGGCAAAGTTGTCGAGCAGTTCATTGGCCTTGTCGATGGTTTCCTGGGGACGCGGGCCGAACTGACCGCGCATATCCGAATCTTCAGGAACCTTGGCATCGAGAGCCGGTTCAGGGGCAGGGATGCAGCAGCCGTCAGCACGGCCGACAATGACGTGTTTCAGCGGATCCCATTCGTTCCAGCTGCTGACAACTGTTTTCGTTTCAGGCATTGCACCCTCCTGCATCAAGACTGTTTTTTTACGCCATAACCTGAACACCCCGAAACGACAAGCACTTTTCACTTGCAGCCCTGCCGTCTCCGGCGCAGTCTGTGCAGGTTCAACCCGACACCATCACGGATAGCCCCGATGACCAGCCTGCTGCTCAAGAACATCTATCGTCTCGCGCTCATGGATGATGACGGCACGGAACTCGAAAATGCCTGGGTGATGAGCCGCAA
>JBMHCY010000031.1:0-12108 GCA_049889655.1 Puniceispirillales bacterium (SeqCode) | reverse complement strand
CGACAGCATGACATTCTGTGAGGAAAAAAGCTCGGATTTGTAGCCAGTCCCCCACGGCGGCGGTGGACGCGTCCCTGATGCCGCCCTGTTGCAGAGAAAGCGGATGTGGAATCTATCGGTCGATCAAGCCCTGATCAAGGCGCACGCCTTTGCCCGGAACGGGAATATTGCAGAGGCGCGGAAACTCTATCAGTTCGTCCTTTCCTGTGACGCCGGCAATCAGGCTGCCCGCCACGGTCTTGCAGCCCTTGCCGCGAAGCCTGCGGCTATGCCCGCCAACGGCGCGATCAACCAGCAGATGCAGCAGCTGAAAATGCTCTATGACGGGCAGCAGCACGATGCTGTGCTCACCCTTGCCCGGACGCTGGTCAAACAGCACCCCAAGATGGTTCTGCTCTGGGAGATCATCGGCACAACCTGTGTCAGGCTGGCACATTTCAGCGATGCCGAAGAGGCCTTCAAGAGCGTCACCCGGCTCAACCCCCGGCAGCCTGAGGGCTTTGTCAATCTCGGCCATGCCTGCCGCCAGCAGGGCAAGACGGCTGAGGCGGTTGCGGCGTATCAGGCGGCACTGGGGCTCAACCCGAAGATCGCCCCCGTCCATCACGCGCTCGGGCTCACCTTGCTGGACGCTGGTCAGTTTGATGCAGCGGCGGCAGCGTTTGATCAGGTGCTGGCGCTCTCCCCCGACCACGCTGATGCCGCCTTCAATCTCGGCAAGGCCCGGGCTGGTCTCGGCCAGCATGACGCGGCGATCACCGCCCTGCAGGAAAGTGTGCGGATCAAGCCTGATTTCACCCAGGCCTGGAACAACCTCGGCAACGCGCTGGTTCATGACGGCCGGCTTGACGAAGCCCTTGAGGCGTTCGATCAGGCGATTGCGCTGAAACCTGATTACGCGGAAGCGTTCTTCAATAAGGGCAATGCCTTCACCAAACTTGGGCGTCGCGACACGGCGATCACCGCTCTGCAGGAAAGTGTGCGGATCAAGCCTGATTTCACCCAGGCCTGGAACAACCTCGGTAACGCGCTGGTTCATGACGGCCGGTTTGATGAAGCACTGAAGGCGTTTGATGAGGCGATTGCGATCAGCCCCGATTATGCGGAAGCCTACAACAATACCGGGCTCATTCATGTCACGCTGGGGCAGCGGCAAGAGGCCATCGCCGCCTTTACGCGATCCATCGATCTCAATCCCCATGATGTCGAGGCCAAACTGAATCTGGGTTTCGAGTACCTTAAGCAGAGGAAGTTTCCCGAAGGTTTTGATCTCTATGAACACCGTCTCGAAACCCATGATATTTCCGCCAAGAATATCCGGTCACTGAAACCGTGGTCGGGAGAAGAGAACCAGAACCTGCTGGTGCTGGCCGAACAGGGGATCGGGGATGAGGTTATGTTCAGCTCGATCATTCCTGAGCTTTATGCCCGCACGGCGGCATTGACAGTTGAATGTGACCCGCGCCTCATCCCGCTGTTCCGGCGGTCGTTCCCGGCCGGGATCACCTATCTTGAAAAAGGCCAGCCCTTCGCCGAAGACGATTATGACGGGTTTATCCCGATGGGCTCGCTGCCCCGGTATTTCCGCCAGTCCGAAGAGGATTTCAGAAAGACTGCAGGTGGTTTTCTGATGGCGGATGAGGCCCGTATCCGCCACTTCCGCGACCAGCTGGCTGAGGCTGACACAACACAGGTGATCGGCATCAGCTGGATGTCCAAATCGAAAGCCTATGGCGGCCATTATAAAAGCCTGCCGCTTGCCGATCTCGCCCGTGCTGTGGCCGGGCCGACTGTCAGACTCGTTAATCTGCAATATGGTGATGTCGCGGCGGATATCGCTCAGGTCAGGGAAGCCCACAAAATCGATATTACCGAAGTCCCGGGCGTTGATATCAGGGAAGATATCGATGACCTGTCTGCCCTGATCATGGCCTGTGACCGGGTTGTCTCGGTTTCCAATGTCACGATCCATCTGGCGGGGGCCCTTGGCCGGAAGACTCAAATCATGCTGCCGAAAAGCCATGACTGGCGCTGGGGTTCCGATGGCCGCGACAGTTACTGGTATGATGCTGTCGATCTCTACAAGCAGCCCGCGCTGAACAACTGGGATGCCGTGCTGAAGGCGGTTGCGGCAGACCTTGCCTGAAACCGCCCCGGTTCCGTCATAATAAATTTCTCCTCAATTTCCGCGGATATGGTACCCTTTGGTATTGGTTTTTTGTGTCAAGTGTTGATCAGTTCAGGTTATGCGTTTTGTTTTCTTTGTGTTGAGCTTGATCGTTTTCGTCCACCACGCCGATCTTGCGGCAGCGAAAACGACATTTCAAAACGGTATTATTTCATCGGGGGATTCGCTGAGTTCCGGCAAGCCGAAGTCGCGCGATGACCTGATCATTGATCTCAATAGCGTCGATACATCCCATCTCGATGAGACTCTGACAAGGCGTGATGCCATCAGGTTTGAACAACGTGTCGGGATCGGGGCGCCGATCGACCGGTTCGAACGCTATATCGGCCTGACCCGACGGCAGGCCATTGCCATGGTGGTGGATGAGTTTCGGTCGTTCAAAGACCCCTATCGCTGGCCGGACTGGATCGACACATCCATCCCTGTGGCATTTCTGGAAGAAGCGCTCAGGAACAACCGGTCGGGGTGCTCGCTGTCCCTTTACCGTGAATCCCTGGCCTCGGAATGGGGCCATCAGATGCTCACCAGCCAGACGCCGCAGTTTGACCGGCAGGCCCTGTTGTGGCTCGATCATTTTTCGGTGGCCTTCGATACCTACAAGCGCACCCATGCCTTTGCCGAACACCTGAAGGTTGTGCGGCAGCATACCAACGGCAATTACGTCGATTTTCTTAAAGCCTCCCTCGAAGACCCCGGGGTGATCATCTATCTCAACAACGAAACCAGCACCAAGAAAAACCCCAATGAAAACCTCGCCCGGGAGTTCCTTGAATTGTTCTCGCTCGGGGAAGGCCAGTATGGAGAAGGTGAAATCCGCAACCTTGCCAAGATGCTGGCGGGCAATGGCATCAATTTCATTTCCGAGGAATTTGTCAGCAAGGCCACCAAGCGGACAACAAAGGCACAAAAGGCTTTCGGCCAGAAGTACAGCTCGATAGACGAATTTTTTGAAATTCTGGTCGATCACCCCTATTTCGGGGCCTTTGTCGCCAAGAAATACTTCAATGAATACGTCGCCCTGGGGGAGCCGTCACCGGAGGAACTGGCAATCCTCGTCACATCCTTCCGGGACGCTGATTACGCGATTCCCGCTCTTTTCGAAGCAACGCTCTCCCTGGCCTCGTTCTGGGATGAGAAGAACAAACTGACACTGGTGAAATCACCCGTTGATCTGCTGTTCGGGACAGCACGGACGCTGCAATCCACCAGCAATGCCGGCAATATGTCGTGGTTGACTCGCGGCATGACCGATTTGAATCAGGATCTGTTCAACCCTCCGAATATTGCCGGTTGGCCGACCGGCCGGGAATGGGTCAGTGGCCAGATGATCGAAAAAAGAATCCGGCTCATGAAAAAGACTTTCCGTGATCTTGAGAAAGCCCAGCCGCCCAAACTGCTGGCCAAGTCGAGCGCGGATCAGCGTTATCAGGATGAACTAACCGCGTTCTTTGATACGGCTGTCGAGGATCAGCTGGCTGTCGAGTTGATTGCCATCGACTGGATTGCTGAAGATTTCGGCAAACGCAGATGGAACGATTTCCGGCTGTCGTTTTATAATGTCCGGCTCAACGACAGACATTATGACGGCATCAAGATCGAATTTGGCCATGACAGGAATGATCGCGATGAATACGGTGATTTCGTTCGTGTCAGAGAAGGATACAGCTCACCCGATATCTTCAGTTCCTACAAAGGTGGCTGGATGGATGATCGGGACGGTGCGATGACGATCAAGTTTTCCTATCCAAGCAGCCGCAAGAATAAGCGGTTCCAGGGACGTTCACCCCATGAAAAACTGCTGATCAAACGGCTTATGCAGAGTTTCCGGATCCTGCTGGACAACACGGCCCGCCATCGGGATCTGTTCCAGAGCCCTGGCGGCATCGCCTGGATGGAAGGGATGATGGACCAGGTGGGGTTCGATGATATCGAGACCGCCACGGGGGCGCACCCGCCAGTGAAAAATTTTGCCGAAATGCAAACCATGAGCACGATGGCAAAGGGGTTCAGCTGCGGGGCGCATCGGATCGGGTTTAATTTGAGGAAAGAGTACCGTTTTGATGACAACTTCTTCCGGTTCAATGAGGTCAAGGCCCGGGCCCAGGCCATGGATATGGATTTGAGCGAATTGCTGGTGCCTGATCTCAGCCTGTCGATCAGCGACGATAACTACATGGATATTCTGACCTATGAGGGGTACCAGCTGAAATGATGGATATTTCACGACGACAAGCCCTGTCTTTTCTGGGGTCGACATCACTGTTTGCCGCCTGGCCACAACTGGCGGCGTCAAAAACCAACACGCCGATCCTGATACTGGTGGAATTGCAGGGGGCCAATGACGGGCTTAACACCTATGTTCCCTATCAGGACCCGAATTATTTCAAACTGCGCCCGAAGATTGCCCTCAGGAAAGAACATATCCTGACTGTCACCGAGACGATGGGCTTTCATTTCAGCCTTGAGAATCTGGCCAATCATTTCGAACGTGGCGAATGCCAGATCATCCAGAATCTCGGTTACCCCAACCCCATCCTTTCACATTTTCGGTCGATCGAACTGTGGGAACGGGGCGGTGACGGCAAGCGCAATTTCGGCGATGGCTGGATCGTCAAGACGCTCGACCAGCTGGCCATGGCCAACAACTGGGATGCCAAGGCCATCTGCCTTGATAATGAATCCGGTCTTTTCACCGGTGGTCTCGATGGTTACCTCGGCCCGAACGCGATCGGCTATGTGCCCGCGGCGCAGGAATCACGCGATGCCACCATCCCTGTCATGGAAGAAAACAATGCTGTCGGGCTTCTCGGTGAGCTGATCGAAGGCCGCAGGGCCAGCCAAGACCAGATTCTGACAATCAGGCGCAAACTTGATGAAAACCGGCAGCATTTCAGTTTCGGCCGGGGCGATCTGGGCCGCCAGCTCAGCCAGGTCTGCACATTGATCGGTGCGGGGCTGGAACTGCCTGTCTACAAGGTCTCGATCGGCAGTTTCGATACCCATATCAACCAGTACTGGAACCACCGTGATCTGCTCCGGCAACTGGATGAAAGCCTTGATAACACGGTGAGCGCCCTCAAGCGCATCGGTGTCTGGGACAACACGATCATCATGACCTATTCGGAATTTGGCCGCCGGGCTTCGGAAAACGGATCACGCGGGACCGATCATGGCATGGCGGCACCGCATCTGATGCTGGGCGGGCGGCTCAAGGGGGGTTTCATTGGCAGCAACCCGAATCTGATGATGCTCGATAACAACAACCTCACCTTCAATATCGATTACCGGGCGCTTTATGATCATGTCCTGTCAACGCATTTTGGCGCGACGGACAACCCGTTCGCAAAATACCGTGATTCGGTTTTCACGGCCTGATCTACGCCAGCTGCGCCGCAGCCACGCTAGGCTTCTTTGAAGATGGGGAATGTCAGGCCGTTGATCGCCCCGTAGGCCTGCCCGAAGGCGTCGTTGAACTCCTTCCCCCGCATATGGTCGCCCTCATCAAAGGTGAACCAGGTCAGACTGTCGAAAAGTGATTGCCGGTCGGGCTCTGTGGCGAATTTGCGGGTTTCGATATCCTCAATTGAAAAACCTGCAGGTTTGGCGGGGCACCAGCCGCTGCTGATGGTCGGGATACCCTTTTTCAGGGCCTCAAGCGCCACTGCAGAACCCCAGGTCACGGCCAGATAGGCGTTTTCCAGATGCGCCTCAAGGGGGCGTTTTTTCAGTGTCGACCCATAGAGCGGTTTGACCCGCACCAGCGTGTCTCTGCCGGTGACTCTGTTGAGGTTATGCAGCGATGCGTTGAGAAAACCGGTCAAGCCGAAGGTATTCATATAGGGGATCGATGGCGGCAAGATGAGGATGTGATCCCCGGTTGTCCCGCGCCAGGGTTCAAAATCTGTCGCGTGGTCAAAGGCCCGGCCGCAATCAATTTGTGTTGTCGGTGATGTCTCGTTGACCGACACCCTCAGCTTCTTCCCGAAGTAGCCGTTATCGATATAGATCCAAGGAATACCCCGCGCATTGGCCTGACTGATGAGCTTGTCACAGCCTCTGAGGACACCGTTGACCACTATCGAAGTGGCATCGGCGGGCAGGTCTTTGTCGCTGTCAAGGATGGCATCGTAGACAAAGGTCTTCTCGATGAGCGCGAAGTTCACTAATTTATTTCTATCTTTGATCAGATAACGCATAAATAATGCTAGTCCTTTTCACGTGTGCAGTAGGTATTTTCTGGTGTTAGAGCAAATAATCAGTCACGTGCTTCATTCGAACCGGGTTCTTAGTGTTCTAAGCATTTCTGCTGATGAAAGTGAAGTGCAATTCGATAAAATCCAGTACAGAAGTTACTTTGACGGGGCCCACCGGACGCTTGCCGCATTCACCCGTGATCCTGTTGCCGCCGACCTTGGATGCCTGTGCCTCAAGGAAAATGATCTGATCGCCTTGGATGCAGAAAAACTGTCTGCGGCGCTGGCCGCCTGCGCGCAGGTGCTGGTCAAAATCGAGTTTCATTTCCGCCATGGTGAGGACGGGCGGCTGACAGATTCGCTGGCCTGCCGGAAAAATCTGCTGGCGGCCCTGGAAAGTCATTTCTTCATCCAGAACATCACGTCGCTGTCGTTTGCCAAACCGCTGGATTGCATCATCTATGGCAAGAAGCCGCGCGGCCTCCAGGTCCCGGAACCGCTGACCGTCATGCAGCCGATCTTTGACAGGGATGCGCAGGAACAGGGATATTTTCACGCCGCTGAGGGGTTCAAGGCTGTTGACCTCACCACCGAGCTCGATGAATGCCGCCCTTATCTGAAAGCCAGACGCCATGCTGTTGATATCGGCGCCCGGCACGGATGCTTCACCCGGGCGCTGCTGACAGAAGGGTTCGGCAAGGTCACCAGTTTTGAGCTGGTCGCGCATTTCAGGGAGGCATTCCTGAAGAATGTTGAAACCGCGAAGGTTGATTTCTACAATCTTGGCCTTTTCGACAAAGCCACACTGATCGATTTCGAAGGCCGTGCCGGTAAGGGCATCAAATCAATGTCGGGCGCCACCGGCCAGCCTGTCCACGCCCTCGATGATTTTGATCTCCGGGATGTCGACCTGATCAAGATTGACGTTGATGGCTGTGACCGGCAGATTCTAAGGGGGGCGCGCCAAACGATCGAACGGGATCGTCCTGTTGTTCACATTGAAACTGAAGAGATCCAGCTGAGGCATGATCCGGAAGGATTGGATCGCCTCGAGGATATCTACCAGTGGCTTGTTGACGATCTCGATTATGCTGTTGGCCACAAGGGGCGGAATACGGTGCTCTTTCCACAAGACCGGTAACATTGAGAAATAGTGGGACAAATGAAAATCATCACCTGGAATATCAATTCGGTGCGGCTGCGGCAGGGGCTGGTGCTCCGACTTCTCGAAGAACAGCAGCCCGATGTGCTCTGCCTGCAGGAAACCAAATGCCCCGACGAGGCCTTTCCTGGCGACGTCTTTCGTGATGCCGGATATCCGCATCAGGCCATCCGCGGGGAAAAGGGCTATAACGGTGTCGCCGTGCTCGCCCGCATCCCGATTGCCGCCCATGACCACCTTAACTGGGTGGGGCGTGAAGATTGCCGCCATCAGCGGGTTGAGTTCAGTAATGGTGTCAGCGTCCATAATTTTTACATTCCGGCGGGGGGTGATGTCCCCGACCGCGAGACCAACGCGAAATTCGGCCACAAGCTTGATTTTCTCGAAGAACTGGCAGCCTGGACCGGTGATCAGGCGGACAAACCTCAGGTGCTGGTCGGTGATCTCAATATCGCCCCCGGTGAAGATGATGTCTGGTCACACAAGCAGCTGCTCAGGATCATCAGTCATACGCCGGTTGAAACCGAAGGTCTCAGCCGGATCATGACCGCCGGGCAGTGGACCGATGCAGTGCGGCAGATGATCCCCGAAGGCAAACTCTATTCCTGGTGGTCGTACCGGGCGCGCGACTGGGATGCTGCCGACAAGGGCAGGCGGCTCGATCATATCTGGGTGACACCGCCGCTCGCTGACCGGGTGCGTCATGCGGAAATCTTGAGGCCGGCCCGGGGCTGGGAGCAGCCCTCGGATCACGCCCCGGTGGTGGCGGTGATCGAAGCCTGATCAGCATCATTTTTTTGCATCGCCGCCGGAATGGGCGTATATCAACGGCATGGAACTCGCATTTACCAAAATGCACGGGATCGGCAACGATGTCGTCGTCATTGATGCCCGCCAGCAGGATCTGCTGCTGACGGCGGAACAGGCGCGGCTGATCGCTGACCGCCATTTCGGCATCGGCTGTGATCAGATTATGGTCATCACCGCCGCCGATGATGCCGATATCGGGCTCCGCATTCTCAACAGTGACGGCTCCGAAAGCGGTGCCTGCGGCAACGGCACGCGCTGTGTTGCTGATCTTGTGCTCGATCAGGATGACAGCCGCAGGCTTGAGATCAATTCCGCCGGAGGTCGGCTTTCGGCCTGGCGTGAGGATGGCCTGATCGCTGTTGATATGGGTGAGCCGCGGCTGCACTGGGAGGATATCCCCCTGGCCCGGGCGATGGATACAGAAGCGGTCGATCTCGGCCGGGCTGATCTGCCGCCGGCGGTCATGGTCAATATGGGCAATCCCCATGCTGTTCATTTTGTCGATGATGCCGAGGCGATTGATCTTGAAGATGTCGGCCCGCTGCTGGAACATCACAGCCTTTTCCCGCAGCGTTCGAATATTGAATTTGTCTCACCGCTGGCAGAAGGCCGGTTGCGGATGCGTGTCTGGGAACGCGGGGCCGGGGTGACCATCGCCTGCGGCAGCGGCGCCTGCGCAACACTCGTGGCCGCTGTCCGGCGCGGGGTGATCAGTGGCCGTGATGCCGAGATCGTTCTCGATGGCGGCAGCCTGTTCATCACCTGGAATGAGGCTGATAACCACATCATCATGCGCGGCGGCAGCACCCATGTTTTCTCAGGGGTCATGTCACTGACGGAAAAGGGCAGCGCATGACCGGCACACCCAAAATTCAGTCTTTCGGTTGCCGTCTCAATATCTGGGAAAGCGAAGTGATCGCCCGTCACGGGGAGGCGGCCGGGCTCGGCGATGCGATCATCGTCAACACCTGTGCTGTCACTGCCGAAGCCGAAAAGCAGGCCCGTCAGGCTGTGCGTCGCCAACGCCGCGATCACCCCGACAAGACGATTGTTGTCACCGGCTGTGCGGCCCAGATTGATCCGGCATCATGGCAGAACATGGCCGAGGTGGATGCTGTCATCGGCAATCACGAAAAACTGTTGCCGGAAACCTGGCGTGATCTGGCAGGCCGCAACGCCCCTGAGACAATGATGGCTGTCGGCGATATCATGGCGGTCAAGGAAACCGCCCCGCATCTGCTCGAGGGCTTTGATGCCCGGACACGGGCTTTCCTGCAGGTCCAGCAGGGCTGTGACCACCGCTGCACCTTCTGCATCATTCCCTATGGCCGCGGCAACAGCCGCTCGGTATCGCTGAACGGGATTGTCGAGCAGGTGGCCCGGCTCGCCGATAACGGCATTGCCGAGGTGGTGCTGACGGGCGTTGATATCACTTCATGGGGTGCTGATCTCGATGATCAGCCGAGCCTCGGGCAGCTGGTCCGGGCGATCCTCCGGCGGGTGCCGGGGCTGCAGCGATTGCGGCTGTCATCGATTGATCCGGCCGAGATTGATGCGGATTTGATTGGCGCCCTCGCCGAGGATGATCGGCTGATGCCGCATCTTCACCTGTCGGTTCAACATGGGGATGATCTCATTCTGAAACGGATGAAGCGCCGCCATCTTGCGGCTGATGTGCTTTCTCTGGTCGCCGCTGTCCGTGAGGCGCGACCCGATTGCGTGTTCGGGGCTGATCTGATCACCGGATTCCCGACCGAAGATGATGCCGCGCATCAGGCAACACTTGATCTGATCGACGCTGCCGGGCTGACCTGGCTGCACGTCTTCCCCTATTCTCCCCGTGAAGGCACCCCGGCGGCACGGATGCCGCAGGTCGATGGTCGCCTGATCCGTGACCGTGCTGCGGCAGTGCGGGCACTGGCCAGTCGCCGCCAGCAGGAGTTTCTTTCCGGCCTTGTCGGCGAGACTGATCAGGTGCTGATGGAAACCGGGGGGATCGGCCATACCCGCCAGTTTGCCCGGGTACGGATCGATGATGTCACGGCCGCTGCCGGGCAGGTTTATCCGGTGCGGCTGACCGGGGTTGAGGCTGATGTGCTGACAGCGGAGATGATCTGATGGTGTTTTTCAAGCGCTGGTTTGGGGGCAAGAAGAAAGCCGAAAAGGAAGCCGATCAGGCGGAGACCCCGCCGGAACCCGTAGAGGATGCCGCCCCTGCCCCTGAGCCGGAGCCTAAACCCGTACCGGAACCAGAACCCGAACCAGAACCCGAACCAGAGCCAGAAACTGTGCCGGAACCAGAACCCGAACCAGAGCCAGAGCCCGAACCAGAGCCAGAGCCTGCCCCGAAAAAGGGCTGGTTCAGCCGCTTGCGGGAAGGGCTTGGCAAATCCTCGGCGCGAATCACCGCCGGGCTTGCGGGAATTCTCGGCAAACCGGCGCTTGATGTTGCCGACCTTGAGGATATTGAGGATGCGCTGATCATGGCCGATCTTGGGGTTGATGCGGCAGGGCGTCTGGCCGCCGGGCTGAAGACACGCAAATACCCTGACGGCATCAATCGGGAAAGCCTGACGGAAGCCCTCGCTGAGGAACTGACCACCATCCTCCAACCTGTGGAAAAACCGCTCGAGGTCAATGGCAATAACAAACCTCATGTCATCCTGATGGTGGGGGTCAACGGATCGGGCAAAACCACTACAGCCGGCAAACTGGCAGAATTCTTCCGGCTCCATTCCATGTCAGTGATGCTCGCAGCGGCGGATACCTTCCGGGCGGCGGCAGTCGAACAGCTGCAAATCTGGGGCGAGCGTACCGGGACAACAGTCATCACCGGTGCGGAAGGCAGCGATGCTGCGGCGGTTGCCTATCGGGCGCTTGAAGAAGCCGAAGCCGCCGGCACGGATATTGTCATCATTGATACCGCCGGGCGATTGCAGGCCCGCAAGGAATTGATGGAAGAACTGGCCAAGATCCACCGTGTCATCGGCAAGAAGGATGCCACAGCCCCCCATGACAGTATCATCGTTCTCGACGGCACCGTTGGCCAGAACGCGCTCTCACAGGTGGAAGCCTTCAGTGAGGTGGCCGGGTTGACCGGGATGATTGTCACCAAACTGGATGGCTCTGCCCGGGGCGGGATTGTTGTTGCCCTGGCGGAGGCTTTCGGGCTGCCGATCCACGCAGTCGGTGTTGGTGAGAAAAAGGAAGACCTTCAACCCTTTGATGCGGCAGGATTTTCTCGGGCCCTTGCCGGTGCCGATGCCCGCCCTGAAGACCTTGATGATGTTGATGCCTGACCAGCGTGACCTGAACGGTGGTGGATGCATGGTTCTTTTTGACAGCCGCTTTCATTTCAAATACGGTTTGGTTATCTCTGAAATTTTCATCAGGGATGAGTGGAGGAAAATCATGAACAAATTTACAACTGGTCTGGGGGCTGCCGCTCTTGCTGCAACCTTCAGCGTTTCTCATGCCAACGCGGACTGTGGCGATGTTAGCATCGGTGCCATGGGCTGGGCATCTGGCGAATCAATCACGGCTGTGGCGACTTTCGTGCTGGAAGTCGGCTACGGCTGCAATGTCAGTGTTGTGCCGACCGACACCATTCCGGCTGTCACCTCGCTTGCTGAAAACGGTCAGCCGGACATCGTGCCGGAAGTCTGGCGGAATTCAGCCCAGGCCTATGGTGATCTTGAAGCCGCTGGCAAAGTCATCACCGCATCAAGCGTCTTCGCCAATGGTGGTGAAGAAGG
>JBMHCY010000030.1:0-11553 GCA_049889655.1 Puniceispirillales bacterium (SeqCode) | reverse complement strand
GATGCCGACAATACATTCATGACCCTGCGAAAGGATCGCGCCCATGTCGCTCATCGCAAACCGCCTGTCTGCCATCAAACCTTCCCCGACCATTGCCGTGTCGACCAAAGCTGCCGAGCTCAAGGCGGCCGGTGTTGATGTGATCGGTCTCGGTGCCGGTGAGCCGGATTTCGATACCCCGGAACACGTCAAGGACGCTGCCCGCAAGGCGATTGCTGACGGCAAGACAAAATACACCGCTGTTGACGGCATTCCGGAATTGAAACAGGCGATCGTCGACAAGTTCGCCCGCGAGAACAACATCACCTGCACAACAGCCGAAGTCACGGTCGGCACCGGCGGTAAGCAGGTTCTCTACAACGCCTTCATGGCCAGCCTCAATGACGGGGATGAGGTGATCATCCCGGCCCCGTTCTGGGTTTCCTATCCTGATATGGTTCTGCTCGCCGGGGGAACGCCGGTGACAGTGGCCTGTCCGGCATCGGCCGGGTTCAAGATGACGGCTGACCAGCTCGAAGCCGCGATCACCCCGAAGACCAAATGGGTGATCCTCAACAGCCCTTCCAACCCTTCCGGGGCAGGCTACACGGCTGCTGATCTGAAGGCCCTGGCCGAGGTCGTGCGCCGTCATGAACAGGTGCACGTGCTCACCGATGATATGTACGAGCACCTTGTCTATGGCGGGTTCACCTTTGCCACTTTTGCCGAGGTTGCCCCGGACCTGCGCGATCGGACGCTGACTTTGAACGGTGTCTCCAAGGCCTATTGCATGACCGGCTGGCGGATCGGCTATGCCACCGGACCGCAGCCGCTGATCAAGGCGATGGCCAAGGTGCAGTCCCAGTCGACATCCAGCCCCAATTCGATCGCCCAGCACGCAGCGGTCGAGGCGCTCAACGGCCCTCTCGATTTCATGGCCAGCAATCTGAAGTCGTTTGCTTCCCGGCGGCAACTGGTCGTCGACGCCCTGAACGCGATTGATGGCATTGACTGCGCCAATCCTGACGGGGCGTTTTATGTCTTCCCGTCAGTGGACGGGCTGATTGGCCGCAAAACCCCGGACGGCACAGTGATCGACAATGACAGCGCGCTTGTCACCTGGCTGCTTGAAGATGGCGGTGTTGCCGCGGTTCAGGGTGTTGCTTTCGGGCTGGAACCGCATTTCCGGATTTCCTATGCCACCAGCACAGAAGCGCTTGAAGAAGCCTGCATACGCATCAAGGCCTCGGTCGAAAAACTCTCCTGACGCCGGTTCAAAAGGATCAGTTCACGCAATTGTGATCGTCATGCCTCTTTCCGGTCACATTCTCTGCCTAGGGTAGCGACGGTCTTGATGTTGCCACTGAAGAGGATATGGTCATGCTGATCCGCCCTGAACGCCCCTGGTCTCTCCGTGAAAATGAAATCACCCCTGAAGATGTCTGGCTCAATCGTAGGCAGGTTCTGGCCGGTCTCGGCATGGGGGGTGGCCTGATTGCCGGGGGAATGTGGCCACGCCTGGCCGCTGCCGCGATTACCGGCTTTCCCGCCCCGCGCAATCCTGATTTCACCCTCGACCGTGCGGTGACTGATGAAGAGGAAGCCACCACCTACACCAATTTCTATGAGTTCGGTTCATCCAAGAATATCTGGCGGGCCGCCAAAAGGCTGAAGACTGACCCCTGGGAAGTCATTATCGACGGGATGGTGGAAAGCAAGATCCGCATTGATGCGGCTGACCTGATCCGCCAGCTCGGTGGCATGGAAGAGCGGCTCTATCGCCATCGCTGTGTTGAGGCCTGGGCCATGGCTGTCCCCTGGACAGGTGTGCCGCTGGCCAACCTTATCAATTTCGCCCGCCCGAATGCGGGGGCCCGCTATGTCCGTTTCGAAACCTTTGAGGACAAATCCATAGCCCGGGGGCAGCGGCAGGTCTGGTACCCGTGGCCCTATGTTGAGGGGCTGACGCTTGAAGAAGCCAGCAACCCACTGGCCCTGCTGGCGACCGGCATATACGGCAAGGCCATGCCGAACCAGAACGGCGCCCCGGTGCGGCTGGTGCTGCCGTGGAAATACGGGTTCAAATCAATCAAATCGATCCGCCGCATCACCTTTACTGATGAGCAGCCGAAAAGTTTCTGGGAAGACCTGCAGCCGAAGGAATACGGGTTCTGGGCCAATGTGAACCCGGAATATGACCACCCCCGCTGGTCACAGAAAACCGAACGGCTGCTTGGTACCGGTGATCGTGTCCCGACGTTGAAATACAACGGCTATGAGGAATGGGTCGCCGGGCTTTATGCCGATATGCCCCAGGACAGAAAACTCTTTTTCTAGCCGATCAGGAGGAAGGTTTGCGCCCGGTCAGCAGTTGTGCGATACGGCCGGTTTCGTCCAGTTTTTTGCTGCTGTCCACGAGGAAGTTGTAGGGGGTGAGTATCCCTGCTGATCGCGTATAGCCGCCTTCCTGCATGATCCGGTGAAACAGCCCGATGCGGCCTGTCTCTTCTCTGAAATCATAGCTGTAGACCGCTTTGCCGGTGAAGCAGGCCTCACAGGTCATGTTCACGGAATCGCTGGTCACGACAATCAGGTCGGCCCATTCAAGAATGCCGGGATAAGGGTTGGCCCCCGCCCCGTCCCAGATCCAGTAATCCGGATCCCCCCAGGCATTGTCGATCCCCTTGCGGATACCCCTGGCAGCATCAGCGAGGCTGCGCCGTGAGGGAATAAAAGCGAGGCCGGATTCCGTGGCATGGCCAAGCCCGGCCGCATATTCCCCCAGAGCCTGATAATCCTGCATTTCAACACGATAGCGCCGGTTGCTGCCGCCAACGAGAAAAGCGATCAGCGGCTTTTTCATGCGCCGGACCGGCTCGGGTATCGACCGTGCGGCGTCGCTGATGGCAGCCTCATCAATCGCGTTCAGCGATCCGGTGGAAACCAGCACATTGCCGCCACGCAGCCTGTCATGCGACGGCACGATCACCCGGTCAAACAGCCCCGGGGGCAGTTTGGCATCCTGAATATGGATGGTCCGGCTCCGGCCCCGTGATTTGTGGCGGGCAAGGATTGACAGCCCGGCCATGCGGCGGCCGGTGGTGATGATCACGTCAGGCCATCCCGATGCCGCGGCGAGGCGGATTTCCCTCGGCAGCGGCATTATCCCGGCATAGCGCGGAAAATGGCGGATAAGGGCAGGGGGTGTCAGCTCAATGCGGGTGGTCTCAAGACCCATGCGGCGGGCCAGCCCCATGGACTGGACCTCCATGCCCTTGGTGCCATCGGTCAACACCCATGCCGTGCGTGCATCAGCAAAGATTGGTGGGTGGTCAGCATCTTTCGAAATTTCTGATTTCATGGAATATTCGCAAACTTTTTGAAAAAAATTTGTAATATACTTGCGGCATTACCCTGTGGTGGTAATATTATATCATGATCGTAAACGCTGTCACCTTTGCAGAACAGTTTTCCGGTCAGAGCAAAGGAAACGATAATGGCATCTAAGGGTAAACTGGATGAGGTGGATCGCCGGATCCTCCGCGATCTTCAGGCCGACGGGCGGATCACCAATGTTGAACTGGCCAAACGTATCGGCATTTCGGCCCCGCCCTGCCTCAGACGTGTCAGGGCCCTTGAAGAAAAGGATATCATCCGCGGCTACCATGCCGATATCCAGGCTGAAGCCCTCGGCTATACTGTCATGGTCTTTGCCTTTGTCGGCCTGCTCTCGCAGGCGGAAAGTGATCTGCAGCAATTCGAGAAACTCGTCGCTGAATGGCCGGAAGTCCGGGAATGCCATATGCTGGTGGGGGAAACCGATTTTCTGCTTAAAATCGTTGCCCATGACTGGGATGATTTTCAGCATTTTCTCACCAGCAAACTGACCTCGGCCCCGAATGTGAGCCATGTCAAAACGGCCCTTGCGATCCGTTCCAGCAAAGATGAACCCGGCGTGCCGATTGATGATATCTGATGGTTATTCCGTCAGCACGCTGATCGAAATCACTTCATAGGATTTGATCCCACCCGGGGTGCGAACCTCAACGCTGTCACCGACGCTTTTGCCGATCAGCGCCTTGGCGATGGGCGAGGAGGTTGAGATCAGCCCCCGCGACAGATCGGCTTCATAAGGGCCGACAATGGTATAGCGGCTTTCCTGATCGGTTTCTTCATCCGCGACTTCGACCGAGGTGCCGAAAGTCACTGTCTTGCCCGTCAGTTTTGATGGGTCGATCACCTCGGCGCGGCTGATCACATCCTCGAGTTCGGCCACACGCCCTTCGATGAAGGACTGGCGATCACGGGCAGCGTGATACTCAGCGTTTTCCGACAGATCGCCATGCTCGCGTGCTTCGGCAATGGCCTTGATCACTGCCGGGCGATCTTCGCTTTTCAATTTCTGCAACTCGGTCTTGAGCACTTCGAGACCGGCATGGGTGAAAGGTATTTTATCCATTCATGAAACTCTTGGCTTATGTGCCACTAGTGTAAACGGATAAATCGGCAGAATTCCAGTATTTTCTTGTTACTTCAGGTAATCCTGAATCGACTGAACAGCAAACTGGCCTTCCTGCATTGTCCGGATGGCGATCACCGATGCCCGGGCTTCCGGCACTGTGGTGTAATAGGGAATGCTGTTGGTCAGTGCTGTCTGCCGCAGCGAGAAACTGTCGCGCACCGCCGCTGCACCCTGGGCAGTGTTGAAAACAAGGTTGATCTTGCCGTCGAGCATATAATCCACTGCGTGCGGCCGCCCCTGCATGACCTTGTTGACAGTCTCGGTTTCGATCCCGGCATTGTTGAGGCTGGCAGCGGTGCCGCTGGTGGCGATCAGAGTGAAGCCGAGGTCTTTCAGATCACGGCAGATGGGGATCATCTCATCCTTGTCCTCATCCTTAACAGAGATGAAGGCGGCCCCTTTCGGGGGCAGGAAGACCCCGGCGCCAAGCTGGCTGCGGGTGAAAGCTTCGGCAAAATCCGGGCCAATGCCCATGACCTCGCCGGTCGATTTCATCTCCGGGCCGAGGAAGACATCGACCCCGGGGAACCGGGCGAACGGGAAGACAGCTTCCTTGACGGCAACATGGCCAAGGGTTTTTTCTTTAAGATCAAAGGTGGCGAGTTTTTCACCGGCCATGACGCGGGCGGCGATCTTTGCCAGTGGAATACCGGTGGCCTTGGCGACAAACGGCACAGTCCGCGAGCCACGGGGGTTCACTTCCAGCAGATAGACAGTTTCGTCCTTGACCGCGAACTGCACGTTCATCAGCCCGACAACACCAAGGGCGAGGGCGAGATCATGGGTCTGCTGACGGATTGTTCTCAGCACGCGGTCAGAGAGATTCTGCGGCGGCAGCGAACAGGCACTATCGCCGGAATGGATACCGGCTTCCTCAATATGTTCCATGATGCCGCCGATGAATACATCGGTACCGTCGGATAGTGCATCGACATCAACCTCGGTTGCGTGGTCAAGGAACCCGTCGATCAGCACGGGGTTATCCCCCGAGACAACAACAGCCTCCTTCATGTAGCGTTCAAGATCGGCGATGGCGCGGACGACTTCCATCGCCCGCCCACCCAGCACATAGGACGGCCGGATCACAACAGGCAGCCCGATTTTTTCAACAATGGCGCGGGCTTCTTCAGCCGAATGGGCGATCCCGTTCGGGGGTTGCTTGAGGCTGAGTTTGTCGATCAGCTGTTGGAACCGCTCCCTGTCCTCGGCCAGATCAATCGCATCGGGGCTGGTCCCGAGAATGGGGATACCGGCGGCCTCGATCGCTGCTGCAATCTTCAGCGGTGTCTGCCCACCCAGCTGGACAATCACGCCCTTAACGGTGCCGTTGGCCTGTTCGGTGCGGATGATCTCAATCACATCTTCGGCGGTCAGTGGTTCGAAATAGAGCCTGTCTGAGGTGTCATAGTCGGTCGAGACTGTCTCGGGGTTGCAATTGACCATGATGGTCTCATAGCCGGCATCGCGCAGGGCATAGGCGGCATGGACACAGCAGTAATCAAATTCGATCCCCTGGCCGATACGGTTTGGGCCGCCGCCGAGAATGACCACCTTTTCCCGGTCGGAGGGACGGCTTTCGCATTCGCGCCCGGCGGTGGCTTCATAGGTCGAGTACATATAGGCTGTTTCCGAGGCAAATTCGGCCGCACAGGTATCGATCCGCTTGTAGACGGGATGCACCCCTGCCGCCTGGCGTTTGGCCGCGATATCAGCTTCGGCTAGACCTGTCAGTTCGGCAATCCGCAGATCACTGAAGCCGCAGGATTTGAGCAGCAGCAGGCTGTCGGGGGCCTCAGGCAGCCCGCGATGCTGCAACAGATCTTCGATGGTGACGATCTCGGCAATCTGCTCAAGGAACCATTTGTCCCAGGCTGTGTAGGCCGCGACCTGATCAATGCTGTAGCCCGCATGAAAGGCAGCGGCAATCCGCCGAATCCGGTCGGGGACCTGTTCACCCAGCCAGCCGGCAATCACCGCCTCATCACGGTCTTCGGGAAGCGCCACAGGGTTGAGCCCGGTCAGCCCGGTTTCAAGCGAGCGTAGGGCTTTCTGGAGTGATTCCTTAAACGTCCGCCCGACGGCCATGGTTTCGCCGACGGATTTCATGGAGGTGGAAAGCCGCGGGTCAGCCCCGGGGAATTTCTCAAAGGTAAAGCGCGGGATTTTGGTGACAATGTAATCGATGGTCGGCTCAAAACTTGCCGGTGTCGCACCGTCGGTAATGTCGTTATCGAGCTCATCAAGGGTGTAGCCGACCGCCAGTTTCGCCGCAACTTTCGCAATCGGGAAGCCAGTGGCTTTCGAGGCGAGGGCCGAGGAGCGGCTGACCCGGGGGTTCATCTCAATCACCAGTTGCCGTCCTGTCCGGGGGCAGACAGCAAACTGCACATTCGAGCCGCCTGTATCAACGCCGATCTCGCGCAACACCGCCAGTGAGGCATCACGCATGACCTGATATTCCTTGTCGGTGAGGGTCAGGGCAGGGGCGACCGTCATGCTGTCGCCGGTATGGATGCCCATCGGTTCAATGTTTTCGATCGAACAGATGATGATGCAGTTATCCGCCTTGTCGCGGACAACCTCCATCTCAAACTCTTTCCAGCCGAGGACAGATTCCTCGATCAGCACTTCGCTGACAGGGGAAAGCCGCAACCCGCCGCGGACGATTTCCTCAAACTCGACACTGTTATAGGCAATCCCGCCGCCTTCGCCACCAAGGGTGAAGGACGGCCGGATGATGGCGGGCAGGCCGACATGATCAAGGGCCGCAAGGGCATCTTCATAGGTATTAACCAGACGTGAGCGCGGGCTTTCAAGGCCGATGGAATCCATGGCTTCACGGAACAGCTGCCTGTCTTCGGCTTTTTCAATAGCCCCGATGGATGCCCCGATCAGTTCAACCCCGAGGCGGTCCAGCACGCCATCCTTGGCGAGGGCCAGGGCGGTGTTGAGTGCTGTCTGCCCGCCCATGGTCGGCAGCAAGGCATCGGGTTTTTCCTTTTCGAGAATGCGGGCGACAATCGCAGGTGTGATCGGTTCGATATAGGTGGCGTCCGCCATGCCGGGGTCGGTCATGATCGTCGCCGGGTTCGAGTTCACCAGAATGATCCGATAGCCTTCTTCACGCAGGGCCTTGCAGGCCTGGGCCCCCGAATAATCAAACTCGCAGGCCTGGCCGATAATAATCGGCCCGGCCCCGATGATCATGATCGAGGATATGTCTTCACGACGCGGCATGGATTTTCTCCTTCACCATGGCGGTGAAACGATCAAAAAGGTAACGGGAATCATGGGGCCCGGGGGATGATTCCGGGTGATACTGGACGGAAAAGACCGGCAGGTCCCGATGACGGAGGCCTTCGATACTGCCATCGAAGAGCGAGATATGGGTGACCTCAAGGGCATCGGGCAGCGAGGCCTGATCAACCGCAAAACCGTGGTTCTGGCTGGTGATCTCTATCTTGCCCGTGGCCAGGTCCTTGACCGGATGGTTGGCCCCGCGATGGCCGCGATTCATCTTGTAGGTGCGGGCCCCGAACGCCTCGGCGATCAGCTGGTGGCCAATGCAGATCCCAAAGACGGGCAGGCCGGTTTCGGCAATATCACGGATGGTCTGGCTGGCGTATTCAGCCGTTGCTGCCGGATCGCCGGGGCCGTTTGACAGAAACAGCCCGTCCGGTTTCATCGCCAGCACATCGGCGGCGGCTGTCGTCGCAGGCACAACGTCAACCTGACATCCGGCATCGGTTAGGCAGCGGAGGATATTGTGCTTGCAGCCATAATCGAAGGCGATGATCCGCGGGCCGTCGCCATTGCCGTTGCTGTAGCTGTCTTCCGGCATCTGCCAGGTCGACTGCTGCCAGTTTTCCGTCTTCGGCCGGGTGACGCTGCGGGCGAGGTCCATGCCTTTCAGCCCTGGCCATTCGCGGGCCAGTTTGAGCAGGGCCTCACGGTCAAAATCCCCATCGGGGTTGACCGCGATCACCCCGTTCGGGGCGCCGTTTTCGCGGATATAACGGGTCAGGGCGCGGGTATCAATGCCGCTGATCGCCGGCAGATTATGGGCCTTGAGCCAGTCATTGAGCGACAGTCCCGACCGGTAATTCGATGGCGGTGTCGGCCAGTCCTGCACGATCATGCCCAGGGCTGCCGGGGCGGCGGTCTCGATATCGATCCCGTTGGTTCCGACATTGCCGATATGGGGGAAGGTGAAGGTGATGATCTGCCCGGCATAGGAAGGATCGGTCATGATCTCCTGATAGCCTGTCATCGATGTGTTGAAACAGACTTCCCCGGTATTAATGACCGGCGCACCGAAACCCTGGCCTTCAAAAATGCGGCCATCGTCAAGAATCAATAATGCTGTGGGGGTGGGGGAAGTGGAAAAGATACGGTCTAGAGCAGTTCTGGACATTCGTTCCCTTATGTGCTGACCGGCGATCTTTTTGGCTCGATCGGGCCAGCCCCTCAATGAGTTTAGCCCTTTTACGCCTGCCATATTCCGGCGTCAAGATGTCTTCGGGGCTGCGACAATTAAAACCGTGCTGACCAGGCAACCGAGAATCATCTTGAAGGATAGGGCCATCTCCTCTAGATAGGCGATGAGTTCAACAGTTCGGACATTGCTCATGTTACGCGATGAAATCCAGGCAGCCCTTAAGGACGCCATTAAGAACGGCCGCAACAAGGAAGTCAGCACCCTGCGTCTGATCACGGCAGCCCTGAAAGACAGGGATATTGCCGCCCGGTCCAAGGGAAACCAGGACGGGATCAATGATGATGAATTTCTGTCCATGCTGCAGACGATGATCAAGCAGCGGCAGGAATCAGCCAAACTCTACCGTGAAGGCAACCGGGAAGAATTGGCGATGTCCGAAGAGGCTGAGATCGAGACGATCCGCCGGTTCATGCCCGAACAGATGGACGAAGCGGCGATCTCTGCCGCGATTGCCGCCGCCCTCGAAGAAACCGGGGCCGAATCGATCAAGGATATGGGCAAGGTGATGGGGCTGCTCAAGCAACGTCATGCCGGTCAGATGGATTTTGGTGTTGTCAGCGGTATGATCAAAGAGAAGTTGCTCGGCTGACCGAACAGGCACTCGCCGCCCCCTCAAGAACGTGCCATACTGGCACGGATGATCGTTGAGGAAATCCCGAGATGGCCCTGCCACAACATTTCATGGATGAATTACGGCGGCGCGTCAGTCTTTCTGATGTGATCGGCAAGCGTGTGGTGCTCAAGAAACAGGGCAACAGGCGGACCGGGCTCTGCCCTTTCCACAATGAAAAGACACCGTCCTTCCATGTTCGCGATGATGAGGGCTACTATCACTGCTTCGGCTGCGGGGCGAGCGGTGACGCCATCACCTTTCTGCGTGAAAAGGAAGGCATGACCTTCATGGATGCAGTCCGGACCCTGGCGGAACAGGCCGGGCTTGATGTCCCCGATACCGGCCCCCGTGACCCCGAGGCCAGCGCCAAGCGAGACAAGGCCTTTGCCATTCTCGATGATGCCGCCCGTTATTATCAATCCAGCCTTGCCGAGGCTGACAACCCGGCGGCAGGCTATCTCGCCCGGCGCGGGGTGGGGGCGGAAGAGATCAAGACCTTCCGGCTCGGCTATGCCCCGCGGCAGGGGTTCATCCAGGCGATGACGGCCTTCGGCCACGACGCGGAGCCGATGCTTGAAGCTGGGCTGACACGGCGGTCTGATCGTGACCAATCGATCTATCCCTATTTTCGCCACCGGCTGATTTTCCCGATCTGTGACTCGCGCGGCAAGGTCATCGCCTTTGGCGGCCGCGCCCTTGATGATGACCAGCAGCCCAAATACCTCAACTCGGCCGAAAGCCCGCTGTTTCAGAAAAAGGCTGTGCTGTACGGGGCGCATCTGGCACGGGCCGGGGTCAAGAACGGGCTGCCGCTGCTTGTCACCGAAGGCTATATGGATGTGATTGCGGTGCACGCATCCGGCCTTGCTGCCGCCGTCGCCCCGCTGGGGACAGCCCTGACCGAAGATCAGATCAGCCTGCTCTGGCGCATGGATGAACAGCCGATCCTCTGCTTCGATGGTGACCGGGCCGGCAAGGCGGCCGCACTCAAGGCGTTGATCAGGGCATTGCCGCTGCTCGAGCCGGGCAAAACCCTGCGGCTGATGCTGTTGCCGCCGGGGCAGGATCCTGATGATGTGCTGCGCCAGCACGGCCGTGACGGGTTTTCTGAATTGCTGGGCAAGACGATCTCGTTTCTCGATGCGCTCTGGGGCGGGATGGCCGAGGGTGTTGATCTGGCCGATCCGGCATCACGGGCCGGGTTCTGGCAGGATATCAGGAATCATGTTCGCCAGATCGGCCATCCGCAGATGCGGGCGGCACTCGGTGATGAGGTCGAAAGCCGGATCGCTGCCATGCGGGCAGCCTCACGCGGCCGGAGCGGCTATGCGGCAATGCCGTCCATGCACCAGGTTTCGCGGCCCAAAATGGTGCCTGAATCAAGAGCCAGGCTCATCCTGGCGATCCTGATCGAGCACCCCGAACTGATCCCCGAATATTACGAGCAGGTGGGGATGCTGAGTTTTCAGAACGAAAAGATGGAAAAAATTCGTCAAATTGTTATAAATGCTATAATAAAGACAACAAATCTTGACGTTGCCTCATTCAGGCATCATTTAAACGAATTCGGTTTTGGTGAAATAAGGGGGGTAACCTTACTGGATGGTATGGAGAAAAGGTTGCGCTTTGATCCAGCAGAAATTCCAGTCGAGGTAGCACGGTCGCGATTATCTGAAGTGATCAAATTAGAAGCCCGATCAGCACAGGCAATCCAGTCCCGTCATCACAGGCGCCACCCAGGCGACACATCAACAGGGTGAACATGGCTCAAAAAGCACAAAACAAGAAACAGACTACAGCCAAGGCGACAGAGGCGGCCAATGATACTGGCAGCCAGGAAGAAGCTGTCATTGTCGACAGCCATGTTGAGGCCATTCAGCGCTTGCTCAAATCCGGCAAGGAGCGGGGGTTTGTTACGCATGACGAGCTCAACGCCGCGCT
>JBMHCY010000029.1:0-33575 GCA_049889655.1 Puniceispirillales bacterium (SeqCode) | reverse complement strand
GCATCGGCGACGGTGATCACCTGCCCTTTGCCGATCTTGCCTTCCGGTGTCTTGAGGCTGTGAACAGCCAGATGCCCCACGGCTTCCTGCGGTGACAGCTGCCTCAGTTTCATGCGCCCTTCCCCCGCCATGCCGCCACCAGTTCAGCGAGCACTGATACCGCGATCTCAGCCGGTGTTTCGGCCCCGATATCAAGCCCGGCCGGCCCCTTGATACGGCTGATCTCAGCATCGCTGAACCCCGCCTCACGGAGCCTTTCCTGACGCGCAGCATGGGTGCGGCGGCTGCCAAGACAGGCAATATGAAAGAGCGGCTGCGGCAAAGCGATTTTCAGGGCGGCATCATCAATCTTCGGGTCATGGGTCAGCGTCACGAGCGCCGTTTCAGCATCAAGCCCTATCGATGCCATGGCATCCTGCGGCCAGTCACTGATCAGGTCCACCCCGGGGAACCGTTCGGCATTGGCAAAGGTCGTCCGCGGGTCGATGACGGTGACGCTGAACCCTGTATCCATCGCCATCGGGGCGAGATGCTGGCTGATATGAACACCGCCAATGATTAACAGCCGCGGCTTGGCACGGATTTCAAGCCGGAAGAACGCCCCGTCTTCGGCAAGTGTATTTGCGCCGGCGGCATCATCCTCGGCGGCCAGTGTCATCCGCCCGGCTGTCAGATCGCAGTCAATCGCCACTGTCTGGCGGCTGCTGATGCGCGATGCAGCCTCAGCAAGCAAGCCGTCTTCCATGGCCGAGACCGGGCAGACCCAGACACCGATCTGGCCCCCACAGGAAAGCCCGACACGCCACGCTGTTTCATCGGCAACACCGAAATCCAGCCTTTCGGCCCCGCCCTCGCGGATCAACCGCAACCCGGTATCGATCACTGCCGTTTCAACGCAGCCGCCGGAAACCGATCCGGCGATCTGGCCATCGTCCCGGATCGCCATCAGTGAGCCGTTCTGGCGGGGTGATGACCCCCATGTCCGGATCACCAGCGCCAGCGCAACCGCATGGCCTTCCGCAGACCATGATGCGGCCGTCACGAGAATATGATCATTGGCGAGTGCCATCGGGAGTGTCTCCTGTGGAAGGGGTTTCAGCCGCAAGCAGCCGGGCCTGGCGTTGCCAGGCGGCGATGCCCGGGTCTCTACTATGGGCAATTTTGCCGAGCCCTTCAACCAGCGCTTCCATGGCGTTCAGCGAATGGATCGGCAGGAAGGAATCGACATGGGCGAGGATGCGCTGGATCGATAGGCTTTTCGGGCTGAATTCACCAAACCGCAGCAACGGGTTGAGCCAGATCAACCGGTGGCAGGATTTGTGCAGCCGTTCCATTTCAAAAGCCAGCCGATCATCATGCTGCTTTTCAAGCCCGTCACTGACCAGCAGCACAAGCGGGCTGCCCGAAAGCACCCGCCGCGACCATTCCCGGTTGAAGGTGCTGATGCTGTCGGCGATCCGGGTTCCGCCCGACCAATCCATCGCCGAATTGGAAACCGCATCGAGGGCCTCATCAATATCACGCTTCTGCAGAGCTCGGGTGATATTGGTCAGCCGTGTGCCGAAAATGAACGACCGCACCTGCCGATGCTGGCTTGTCAGGGTATGCATGAAATGCAGCATCATCCGGGTGTAGTTTTCCATCGACCCCGAGATATCAAGCAACACCACGATGGGCCTGTCCTGGTCTTCGCGACGACGCCATTGCGGCAGGACATGGCCGAAATGTCCCGGGGCGGATTTAAGGCTCCGCCGCAGGTCAATCAGGCGTCCACGGTGATGGGCGCGAAAACGCCGCGAGGGGCGTTTCGGCAAGTTGAGGCGCAGGCCCTTGATCGCCTGTTCGGCAGCAGCGATTTCCTGCGCGCTCATCATCCGAAAATCCATGGATTTGACAAAGTCTCTGTCGGAAACCGTGGCACTGGCATCAATCTCGATCTGGTCAGCTTCATTGAGGGATGACGGGGCTTCAGGTTTGCCGAGGGCTTCTTCGAGGCGGCGCAGCATCGGGTCTTCGGCCGTGTCGCTTTCGGTATGAGTCCTGATCTGGGGGATCAGCAGGTCCCGGATGCGTTCCTGAAACTTCGGGGCCTGCCAGAAAAGAAAAAACGCCTGCTCGAAGAGATGCCGGTCTTCCGGTCTTTTGACCAGGCAACTGCTGAGGGCATGAAAGAAATACCGCTTATTGCCGACCCCCACCAACTGGGCGCTTTCGACCGCATCAACGGCACTGGCCGGGCCGACACGCATCCCGATGCCCCGCAGCAGCCGGACGAAAAGCAGGATGTTTTCATCCAGTTTCGGATTCGGCGTGATCGCCTCGATCGGGGCGGCCGGGGTCATCGATTCTGGATTTCGCTCGACAGCAGGCTTGTCTGCACTTCGGAGAGAATCCGTGCCGCTTCAGAGCCCTGAATGCGGTTGATGTCATCCTGATATTTCAGCAGAACCCCCATGGTGCTGTCGACAGTCTGCGGATCAAGCGCAACACAGTTCAGCTCGACCAGCGCCTGCGCCCAGTCGATGGTCTCCGCCACCCCCGGGGCTTTGAAAAGGTTCTGCTCGCGCAGTGACTGGACAAAGCGCACCACTTCATGCTGCAGAGACGCTGCCGCTTCAGGGACTTTCCGGTCGAGGATTGAGATTTCGGTCTCCAGCGCGGGGTAATCAACCCAGTGATAGAAACAACGCCGTTTCAATGCATCGTGAATTTCCCGCGTTCTGTTCGAGGTGATTATCACAATCGGTGGTTCTTCGGCGCGGATGCTGCCAAGTTCCGGGACCGTGATCTGCCAGTCCGAGAGCATTTCGAGCAGAAAGGCCTCAAACGCTTCATCTGCACGGTCAAGTTCATCGATCAACAGCACCGGCGCGCCGTTTTCATGCGGCCTGAGCGCGGTCAGCAAGGGCCGCTCGATCAGATAATCACGGCTGAACAGATCATCTTCATGGCGGTTGCCGCTTTGAATCGCGATCAGCTGTCGGCTGTAGTTCCATTCATAGGCTGCCTGATTGAGATCAAGGCCCTCATAACATTGCAACCGGATCAGATCCCGGCCCAGCAGTCGGGCGAGGGTTTTGGCAATCTCGGTCTTGCCGACACCGGCCTCGCCTTCCAGAAACAGTGGCCGTTTCCGCTTCAGTGCTAGAAAAAGCGCCACCGCCAGCCCGTCACCGAGAATGTAATTCTCATCTTGCAGGGCATCGATCATCGAGCCGGGGGATTGAAAAGTTGCATCCATATGACATTCTCATAAAGAGGGGTTTACAAAGAGGTTATCTTCTTTCTACTCTTTCTAAAATAGAAATCCATGGGAGGATAAAGTGGCAGATATTAATTTTAAGATAAACGGCGAGAGCGTTTCAGCAAGTGTTGCTGACAACACCCTGCTCGTCGATTTTATCCGCGAACATCAAGGACTGACCGGTACCCATGTCGGCTGTGACACCAGCCAGTGCGGTTCCTGCGTTATTCATATCGATGGTGAATCCGTCAAATCCTGCACCATGCTGGCCGCCCAGGCCGATGGATGCGAGGTGACCACCATCGAAGGCATCGGTACTGCCGACAACCTGCATCCGATGCAGGAAGCGTTTCATGAAAATCACGGCCTGCAGTGCGGTTTCTGCACCCCGGGCATGATCATGAGCGCCATCGATTTCGTCTCCAATACGAAGAATCCCTCAGAAGAACAAATTCGTGAAGCACTCGAAGGCAACATCTGTCGCTGCACTGGCTACCACAATATTGTCAAGTCGGTTCAGGATGCTGCTCAGAAAATGGGAGGTTAACAATGCCAGAAGGTATTTCCAACGAAGGCATCGGCGCATCTGTACGCCGTAAGGAAGATAAGAAATTCATCACCGGCAAGGGCCGCTACACTGACGATATCAACCGCCCGGGGCAGCTGCATGCCTGGTTTGTGCGCTCTGATGTCGCCCATGCCGAAATCACCAGCATCGATACTGCCGCTGCCGCCAAGGCTGAAGGTGTTGTTGCCGTCTATACCGGCGATGATGTTGCGGCTGATGGCATCGGAGGCCCGATCTGCGGCTGGGTTGTGACCAACCGTGATGGCTCTGCCACCCACGAGCCGCCGCATCCGATCCTCGCCCAGGGCAAGGTCCGCTATGTCGGTGACCATGTCGTTGCTGTCATCGCCAACACGCTGGATGCCGCCCGGGCAGCCGCCGAACTGGTGACGGTCAACTATAAGGAACTGCCGGCTGTCGCCGATATCGCCGATGCCGCTGCAGGTGCCCAGATCCATGAAGGCATGGAAGAAAACCGTTACTTTGACTGGGAATTGGGTGATGAGGCTGCCACTGAATCCGCGCTCAAATCCGCGGCTAAAGTGGTCAACCTGACCGTCCGCAACAACCGGGTCATCCCGAACGCCATGGAACCTCGGGCAGCAGTCGCCGAATATGATGACGTGGCGGATGCGTACACGCTCTACACCACCTCCCAGAACCCGCACCTGACGCGTCTGGTGATCGGGGCTTTCATGCTCAATATTCCGGAATCCAAACTCCACGTTGTTGCCCCTGATGTGGGTGGTGGCTTTGGCTCCAAGATTTATGTCTATCCGGAAGAAGCTGTCTGCACCTGGGCCTCCAAGAAACTCAAGCGTCCGGTTAAATGGACCGCTGACCGCACCCAGGCCTTCCTGTCGGATGCCCATGGGCGTGATCACATCAACACGGTGCAGCTCGGCCTTGATGAGAACAACCGCATTGTCGGGCTGAGGGTTGATACCCTCGCCAATCTCGGCGGCTATCTGTCTGCCTTTGCCGTGGTGACGCCGACCTATCTGCATGGAACCCTGCTTTCGGGCTGCTATGACATTCCGGCGATCTACACCAACGTCAAGGGCATGGCGACGACAACCGCCCCCGTTGATGCCTATCGCGGGGCCGGCCGTCCGGAAGCCACCTACCTGCTTGAGCGGGTCATGGATACGGCTGCCCGTGAAGTGGGGATGGACCCGGCTGAATTCCGCCGGCTCAACTTCATCCCGAAAGATGCCTTCCCGTATCAGACAGCCGTCGCCCTGCAATACGATATCGGTGATTACGAGACCTGCCTCGACAAGGCCCTCGGGATGATCGACTACAAAGGCTTTGAAGGCCGTCGTGAAGAAGCGGCCAAGCGCGGTAAATATCGCGGTATCGGGCTGTCGAGCTATATCGAGGCCTGCGGCATCGCCCCGTCGGCGGTTGTCGGTGCTCTCGGTGGGCGTGTCGGTCTCTATGAGACAGCCACCGTCCGTGTCGACCCGACCGGGACTGTCAATGTCTTCACCGGGACGCACAGCCACGGCCAGGGGCATGACACGACCTTTGCCCAGATCGTCGCTGAAAAGCTCGGTATCCCCATCGGCAATGTTGAAATTATCCATGGTGATACTGACCGGATTCCGTTCGGGATGGGCAGTTACGGCTCCCGCTCGCTCGCTGTTGGCGGGACCGCCATCTCAAAGGCAGTCGACAAGGTGATCGAGAAAGGCAAGATCATTGCCGCTCATCTGATGGAAGCCGCCGATGCCGATGTCGAATTTGCCGAAGGCAAGTTCACCGTGGCCGGGACGGACAATGAAAAGGCGTTTGGCGAAATCGCCCTTGCCGCCTATGTGCCGCATAACTACCCCCACGACCGGCTTGAACCGGGGCTTGAGGAAACATCCTTCTATGACCCGCTCAACTTCACCTATCCGTCCGGGACGCATATCGCCGAGGTGGAAGTCGACCCGGCAACCGGGGTGGTGGAGATCGTGGACTGGGCCTGCTGTGATGATTTCGGCAACCTGATCAACCCGATGATCGTTGAAGGCCAGGTTCATGGCGGGATCGCTCAGGGTGTCGGCCAGGCCTTGCTGGAAAACGCCCATTATGATGAGAACGGCCAGCTGCTGACCGCATCATACATGGATTACTGTATGCCACGGGCTGATAATCTGCCGTCATTCAAGGTTGATTATGCTGTCACCGCCTGCACCCACAATGATTTGGGGGTCAAGGGCTGTGGTGAGGCCGGTGCCATCGCTTCACCGCCTGCGGTGATCAACGCTGTCATCAACGCCCTCGCCCCGCTCGGGGTGACGGATATGTCGATGCCGGCATCACCGCAAAAGGTTTGGCAGGCGATCAACAACGCCCAGACCAAGGCTGCTGAATAAGGGGAGAAGACCATGTATGCAACCACCTATACCAAAGCCAAAAGCACAGCCGAGGCCGCCAAGGCCCTCGGTGATGCCAGCGACGGCAAGCTGCTTGCCGGTGGCATGACGCTGATCCCCACCATGAAGCAGCGGCTCGCCGCCCCGGATTGTCTTGTCGATCTGTCCGGCTGCGGTCTTTCCGGTATCACCGACAGCGGTGATGCGATCCGCATCGGGGCAATGACCACCCATGCCGATGTTGCCGCATCCAAAGAGGTGCTGAAGGCGATCCCGGCAGTGGCTGATCTCGCCTCGCATATCGGTGACCGTCAGGTGCGCAACCGCGGGACAATCGGCGGCTCTGTCGCCAATAACGACCCCTCGGCCTGCTATCCTTCGGCGGTATTGGCACTCGGCGGGACGGTCCACACATCTTCACGCGATATCGCGGCTGGTGACTTCTTCACCGGCATGTTCGAAACCGCGCTCGAGGATGGTGAGATCATCGAAGCCATCAGCCTGCCCAAGCCGCAGGCCGCGGCCTATGTCAAATTTCCCAACCCGGCATCACGCTATGCCATGGTCGGGGTGTTTGTCGCCCGGTTTGCCGATGGTGTTCGCGTTGCTGTGACCGGTGCCGGCGAAGATGGCGTCTTCCGTCATGAAGGCATGGAAGCGGCACTTTCCGCCGATTTCAGTGCAGCCGCCCTGGCCGGGGTCAGCGTCTCCGAAGACGGCCTGATGAGCGATATCCACGCCTCGGCGGATTATCGTGCCAACCTGATTGCTGAAATGGCGAAGCGCGCGGTTTCCGCTTGCTCTTCCTGATCGGCACACCCTAACATGGAGGGGAGCAGTCTCTCGTGCTGCTCCCTCCTTTTTTATTGCGGGAACACAAGCGATGGAAATCAAAGAAAGTCATGAACTGCCCCTGCCGGTGGCTGTTGTCTGGGAAGCCCTCAACAACCCCGAAGTACTGGAACGCGCCATCCCGGGATGCCAGGAACTCACCCAGAACAGCCCGACAGAACTCTCTGCCGTGGTCAAACTCAAGATCGGCCCCGTCTCGGCCACCTTTAAGGGTGATGTGGTGTTGAGTGACCTGAACCCGCCCTTTTCCTATGTCATCTCCGGGTCGGGGACCGGCGGTGTCGCCGGGGGTGCCAGCGGTTCAGCCCGGGTCGTGCTGGAAGAAATTGACGGCGGTAACGGCACCCGGCTTTCCTATGATGTTGATGCCGCGGTGACCGGCAAGATCGCCCAGCTTGGCTCCCGCCTGATTATGGGAACCGCCAAGAAACTGGCGGGAACGTTCTTCACCAATTTCATTGCCGAACTTGTCCCCGACGAAGAACAGGCCAGCTGATCTGCACCTGGCATTCCGGCTTTTCCATGATGATCAATCTTCGCTGACCAGCGGGGCCATGTGACTGCTGATGCTGGAATCTGTGATCAGATAGCCCGGCAGGGAAAACTCAGGGGCATCGTCAACTTCAAACAACGCCCCTGCCCTGATCAGGTCGCTGACGAGCCGATACGGCATATAGGCCGAACCGCCCTGCCGCTGCATGAACTCAAGGCCGTGGGCGGGGTGATCAAAGCCGATACGGGCCGTATCCGCCGAGGCAAAGACTGTCGCGTGCTGGCGGGAAAATTCCGGGCTGTATTCGATGAAGATATAATCCGGATTATGGATAACCGGGCAGTCGGGCCGGGTTGACACCAGCACGAGCCGTTCCGGCGAAAGCGGCTTCATGGTTTCTTCCGCACCATGGTCGGGCAGAATATCGATCATCGCGTTGATGACACCCGTCTGCATCCATTGCCGCAATTCCGATGACCGCCCCGACCTGATCATGATCGGCATATTCTTGTAGGACTGGCCCAGCATCACCGTCATATCAAGACTGCGCTTATCCCAAAGCACGGGGTGAACCCCCAGATTGATGCTCATCCCCATGGACACGGGAAGCGACAGTTCATGCCGGGCCTGATTCCACAAATCCTGCATCGCCTCGGCATAGCGTTGCAGGCGTAGCCCTGCCGCTGTCAGGGTCACCCCTGATTTCTGCCGGTTGATAAGCCTCTGGCCGACATTGTCTTCAAGCGATTTGAGCCGTGCCGTCACGGTGGATTGCGTCAGGTTGAGCTTTGCCGCCGCCCGTGACAGCGACCCGGTATCAATAATTGACAGGAAGGTCTGCAAAAGTTCGATTTTCATGATCAAACTATAGATTTTTTCGATAATTATTTACAATATAATTTGATTTTCAAATGCGTTTTTTGGTGACAGACTGAAAAAAATAATAAAGGGGGTCTGATCACAATGACTGATCTTGTATCCTATGAAATGCTGATCGATGGCCGCTGGTGTCCAGCCTCTGATGGCGGTGTTTTTGAAAGCGTCGATCCTGCCACCGGAAAACCCTGGGCTCTTATACCCGCTGCCACTGCCGACGATGTCGACCGTGCTGTTCGGGCGGCGGCGCGTGCCGGCGATGAGGGCCCCTGGGCTTCCATGACACCGACAGAACGTGGCAAATGTCTCAAAAAACTGGGAACCTTGCTGGCCGATGCCTCGGAAGACCTGGGCCGGATCGAAACCCGTGATACCGGCAAGATGTTCAAGGAAACCCGCTGGCAGGCCAAATATATTGCTGAATTCTTTGAGTTTTATGGCGGTGCGGCTGACAAGATTGCAGGTGACACCCTGCCGATCGACAAGCCGGATATGTTCACCTTCACCCGGCGGGAGCCGCTGGGTGTGGTCGCAGCGGTGGTGCCGTGGAATTCCCAGTTGTTCCTGAGCGCGGTCAAGATCGGCCCGGCTCTTGCCGCTGGCAATACCATTGTTCTGAAAGCCTCAGAGCACGGGTCTGCCGCCATGCTGGAATTTGGCAAACTGATCGCGGCGGCCGGGATACCCGATGGCGTCGTCAATATCGTGACCGGCCATGGTGAGCCTTGCGGCAAGGTGCTGACAACGCATCCGCTGGTGGCCAAGGTGGCGTTCACCGGCGGGCCGCAATCCGCCGCCCATGTGATCCGCAACACCGCCGAAAACTTCGCCGAGATTTCGCTGGAACTGGGGGGCAAGTCGCCGTTCATCGTCTTTGATGACGCTGATCTGGATTCCGCTGTCAACGGGTCCATCGCCGGCATCTTCGCTGCCGCTGGGCAAAGTTGTGTTGCCGGATCAAGGCTTTATCTGCATGAAGATATCGCCGATGCCTTCATCGCCAGAATGGTGACCGTCGCCGAGGGGATCAAACTCGGGGATCCGATGGCGGATGAAACCCAGATGGGGCCGCTCTGCACCGAAGCCCAGCGTGACCATATTGAAAAACAGGTTGCCCTTGCCCGCGAAGAAGGTGGCCGTATTGTCACCGGCGGGGAAAGGCCTGCAGGCATGGACGGGCTGTTCTTTCAGCCGACAATCATCGATTGCCCCCGCCAGGACATGACCATCGTCGATACTGAACTGTTCGGCCCGGTGCTCTCGGTCCTGCGATTCCGCACCGAAGATGAAGTTCTGGCCATGGCGAATGACACCAAACATGGTCTCGCCGCCGGGATTTTCACCCGTGACGGGGCCCGCGCCATGCGGATGGCCAACCGTGTCAAGGCCGGGATCATCTGGCTCAACACCTATCGCGTCATCTCACCGATCGCCGAATTCGGGGGCATGAAGACCTCGGGTTACGGGCGCGAGAGCGGCCTTCAGGCCGTTTATGACTACACCCGGCCGAAGACTGTCTGGATGAATCTTTCAGACGAGCCGATTGGCAACCCCTTTGAGCCCCGCTGAGGAGAGCCGTCATGAAATTCCATATCGCCATCAACCTCGAACGCATGGATGCCACAACCGATATGCAGGCTGTCCGTGACCACACCCTTGCCATGGTCCGCAAGGCCGATGCCGCCGGCTTTGAGATTGCCTGGGCGGCGGAACATCACGCGCTCGAGATGACCATCGCCCCCAACCCGTTCCAGCTGCTGACCTGGTGGGCTCAGGAAACTGAAAACATTCGCCTTGGCTGCGGCGTCGCCAACGCCGCCTACTGGCATCCGATCAACATTGCCGGTGAGGCGGCGATGCTCGATCTGATCTCCGGGGGACGGCTTGAGTTCGGCCTTGGCTCCGGGGCGTATCAGCGCGAATTTGACCGCATGAAGCCCGGCCTCGACCAGAAGGACAGCTGGCAGTATATGCAGGAAATGCTGCCGCTGGTGCAGGAATTGTGGAAAGGCGATGTCGCCCATGAAGGCCAGTTCTGGCAGTTCCCGGCGGCGACCTCCTGCCCCAAGCCCCTGCAGGAAAAGGTGCCGGTCTGGGTCGCGGCACGATCACCGATCACCTTCGATTATGCCGTCAAGCATGATTGCAATATCCTCAGCTGGCCGCTGACCCTGCCGATGAGCGAAGCTGAAAAATATCGCGGTATGCTTGATGCTTCCATCGCCAACCACAACCCGGGCTGGGCGGGACGGTTCTGCATGATGCGCCATGCCAGCGTCTATGAAACCGACGATGATCGCAACGCCGCGCTCGCGGCCATCCGACAGGTGCTCGGGCGGTTCGGCAACCTGATGCTGAAAAAGGGTGAAGTGATTGACGGTTTCCCCGAACAAGTCCCGCTTGCTGAACTCGACGGCAATGTCCGGGTTGATCCGGCCAGTCTTGAGCAGAACCTGCTCTTTGGCAGCCCGGACGCGGTGATCGAAAAACTCCGCGCCTATGAGGCCATGGGCGTCGATTCCTTCATCTACTACGCTTCGATGGGGCTGGATATGGATATCCAGAAGCGGTCGCTCGATCTCTTCATTGACAAGGTCATGCCCGCCTTTCAGGACTGACCTGCCCTTCCCCCTTTTGCTTCAGGAGTCATCATGACAGCCGTAATCAGACGCACCATCACGCATATTCAGCATACCCATGAAGAAGGCGGCAAAGCTGTCACCGAGCCCACCCTTCTGGTGGCAGCGGCCGCGATCATCAGAAATCCGTGGTTCGGGCGCGGCTATGTTGAAGACCTGACCCCTGAGATTCATGAGATTGCCCCTGTCGTCGGCAAGACGCTGACGGAGATGGTCCTGGCTGTCACCGGTGATGCGATTGAAGGCTACGGCAAGGCTTCGGTTGTCGGCATGGGGGGCGAACTTGAACACGCCATGGCGATGACGCATACACTCTGGTTCGGGAACCAGTTTCGGGATGCTGTGTCGGCCAAAACCTATCTGGCCTTTTCCAACCTTCGTGGCAGTGCCGGAAGCCCGATCGTTATTCCGCTGATGGATAAACACGATGCCGGGCGGCGGTCACATTACCAGACGATCCATCTTGCGATCCCTGATGCCCCTGCCGATGATGAAATTGTGATTGCTTTGGGCGGGTCCGTCGGCGGGCATCCGCACCACCGTATCGGCGACCGTTACAAGGACCTAAAGGATATGGGACATGACCTTGATAACCCCGCCGGGGTCTGACCGCACAGCCTATGACCGCGTCGGGCCAGCGGATGGGGAGGTTGTTATCCTGATCCACGGGCTCGGACTCAGCCGGGCGATCTGGCAGCCTTTCATCGATCATTTCGGCAGCCGTTATCAGGTCATCGCCTATGATCTCTATGGCCATGGCGAAAGCCAGCCCGCCCCGGCAACACCCAGCCTCGGCCTGTTTGCCCGGCAGATTGTTGATCTGATGGATCACTGCGAGGTCGAAAGCGCCCATATGATCGGCTTTTCCATCGGCGGGATGATCAATCGCCGGCTGGCCATGGATCACCCGGATCGTTGCCGCAGCCTCGCCATTCTCAACTCCCCCCATGATCGCGGCGTTGACGGCCAGAAGCAGGTCGAAGACCGCGCCATGACGGTTCGCGATGACGGCAAGATGGCAACGCTGGCCGCCGCCCTTGAACGCTGGTTCACCCCCGCTTTCAGGGCTGACCATCCCGAGACTGTTGATCAGGTGCGGCAGTGGCGTGAGATCACCGATGATGAGAGTTATGCCGGTGCGGCCTGGGTACTTGCCCATGGCGTGCGGGAATTGATCCGCCCGAAACCGCCGCTGGCCCTGCCGACCTGCGTGATCACAGCATCGCATGATACGGGCAGCACCCCTGCCATGGCAGAACAGATCGCCGCTGAAATTGAGGGTGCGGCATGTCATATTATCCCCGGGCTTCAGCATCTCGGGTTGATGGAACGGCCTGATCTTTATCAGGTACTCCTAGATGAATTTCTGAACAGGCTTGATGAAAGGATGAAGGCATGACAACGATTTCCGGCGGGCAGGCTGCTGTTGCCGCCCTTGAAAATGAAGATACCGAAATCATCTTCGGCCTGATCGGTTCCGCCACGATGGAAATGTTCGATGCCCTGCACGGCTCGGAGAATATCCGCTTTATCGGGGTCCATGATGAACGCACCGGCACCCACATGGCCGATGGCTACGCTCGTGCCAGTGGCAAGGCCGGGGTCGTGCTGGCAGGCCAGAACGGCCCGGGGACAACCAATCTGGTGACAGGTCTTGCCCAGGCCAAGGCGGCGTTTTCGCCTGTGATTTCCATCGCCGGGGCTCTTTCCACCGAACACCAGTACCGCGATGCCTTTCAGGAAGTCGATCAGCAGGCCCTGTTCACCCCGATCACCAAAAAGACATGGACAGTCCCGGGCGTTGACCGGGTGGGGGAAATCATCCGCGAAGGTTTCCGGACGGCGTTGACACCACGCTGCGGCCCGGTGCAGATCAACCTGCCGCGTGATGTGCTCTCGGGCCAGACGGCCGCAACCCCCATGCCGAGCCCCGAAACCTACCGTAGTCAGGCCCGCCCTGCCCCGGAAGCTGAACGCCTCAAGCAGGCCGCCGCCATGCTGGCCAAGGCCCGCAAGCCGGTGATCATCTGCGGGGGCGGGATCAAGAACACCATGGGACATGATGATGCCATGGCACTGGCAACAATGCTCCACGCCCCGATCGTCACTGCCCCCGGGCATGGTGATGCGATCCCCCATGGGTTCATGCTCAATGCCGGGCAGATGGGTCCCCGGGGCAATGCTGTCGCCTCGCGGCTTGTCCGGGAAGCGGATGTCATTCTGGCGCTCGGGACGCGGCTTGGCTTTAACTCAACATTCTACAGTTACGACAATATCAACGCCGAGGCGGCGATCATCCAGGTGGAAATCGAACCCACCGCTATCGGCCGCTATTTCCCTGTCAGTCTCGGGATCTGGGGCGATGCGCGGGAAACAGCCCGGCAGTTGACGGCGGCTCTCCAGAAAATGGCTGACCGCAAGAAGGCCGAGGCATGGGTCACCGCCTATAAGAAGGAACGCGAGGAATTCCTCCGCAACCGGGATCGCGATGCCGAAATGACGACCCCGATCCAGCCCTCGGGGCTTTTTAAGGCGATGCGGGACGTCTTCCCCGAGGATGCGATGATCACCATGGATGCAGGCACGCTCTGCCTGCAGGCGACCGATGCGCTGCATTACGGTGGCCCGCGATCACTGTTCACGCCACTTGATTTCGGCCTGGTCGGGTTTTCCTTTGCCTGCGGGATCGGGGCAAAACTGGCCTGCCCCGAGCGCCCGGCGATCAGTCTGATGGGTGATGGCGGTTTCGGGATGACAGTTTCAGAATTGAGCACCGCCGTTGATTATGGAATCAATACCGTCACCGTGGTCATGAATAACGGCTGCTGGGGGGCTGAAAAGGCCTATCAGCGCGATTTCTTCGGTGGTCGCTATATCGGCGCCGATGTTTCCAGCCCGCCCTTTGACAAACTCGCCGAACTCTATGGCGCAACAGGCTTCCGGGTGGAAACACTGGCCGATTTTGGTTCCGCCATGGAAGCTGCGCTCGCCTGCGGCAAGCCTGCGGTGGTGGATGTCGCCGTTGATCCGGCCGCGCTCTACAGTTTCCGCCGCGACAGTTTCAAGCATCGCGGCGGCTGATTGCAGCGGATCAATACTTGATCCAGGTTGTTTTCAGAGCCGTGTATTTATCCAGTGCGTGCAGCGACAGATCACGCCCGACCCCCGATTGCTTGAAGCCGCCAAACGGTGTCATCGGGCTCAGCGCATCGACGGTGTTCACCGAAACAGTCCCCGCCTTCAACTGCCGCGAGACCCGATGCGCCCGGGAAAGATTACCCGTCCACAACGATGCCGCCAGCCCGTAGATCGTATCATTGGCAATGGCCACGGCCTCTTCTTCAGTATCGAACGGGATCACTGAAAGCACCGGGCCGAAAATCTCATCCGTGGCGATGAGTGAGCCATGGGCAACATTATCGAAAATGGTCGGCTCAACATAGAGGCCGCGGTTATCGACCTGCATGGCATTACCGCCGATGATGCAATCGGCATCCTTCTTGCCGGAAGCGATCATGGCGATAATACGCTCATGCTGTTCCTGGCTGACAATCGCCCCCATCTTCGATGCCGGATCGAGCGGATTCCCCGGCCGGAAGTTTTCCGCCCGGGCCAGCATCAGCTGCATGAACTCGGCATGGATCGACCGTTCAACCAGCAGCCGCGAGTTCGCGGAACAAACTTCCCCCTGGTTGAAGAAAATCCCAAACGCCGCCATATCGGCAGCGGCCTCGAGATCGGCACAGTCAGCAAACACCAGATTGGGGCTTTTGCCGCCGGTTTCGAGCCAGACCTGCTTCATGTTCGACTGGCCTGCATATTGCTGGAAGAGTTTGCCCACCGGGGTTGATCCGGTGAAGGCGAGGCAATCCACATCTTCATGCAGCCCGAGCGCCCGGCCTGCGGTTTCGCCAAAGCCCGGCACCACGTTCAGCACGCCTTCGGGCAGCCCGGCTTCCATCGCCAGTTCCGCCAGCCGCAATGCCGACAGCGGTGATTGCTCGGCCGGTTTCAGCACCACTGAATTGCCCGCGGCGAGGGCGGCAGCGGCTTTCCAGGTGGCCATATCAAGCGGGAAATTCCACGGCACAACCGCCCCGACAACCCCGAGCGGTTCCCGCGTAATCAATGCCAGATCACCCGGGCCGGTGGGGGCGACTTCATCATAGATCTTGTCAATCGCCTCAGCATACCACTGGAAGAACAGGGCTGATCCGGGCACATCAATATTCGCCGCATCCTCGACAGTCTTGCCCATATCCATGCTGTCCAGCAGGGCCAGTTCATCAAGATTGCTGCGGATCAGCTCAGCCAGCCTGAGCAGAACAGCCTTGCGATTCATGGGGGTTTCTTCCGACCATGCACCGCTTTCAAAACTGCTGCGGGCAAACGAGACGGCGCGGTCGATATCGATACTGTCACCCTCGGCCACTGCAGCGATGACCTCTCCCGTTGCCGGGTTGATGCTGTCAAAGGTCTTCCCCGAAGCGGCATCCTCAAAGCGACCGTTGATGAACATCTGGTTGGCCGGCTTGAGCTTTGCCGCGAGATCATTCCATTCGCTGAAACTGTGTACGGACATGATTTTCCCCATCAATAACGTGTTTATGGTTATCCCCCGATGGTCAGGCTTCATCGCCAATTTTGCAACCACGAAAATCTGCAGATAAAATTAGGAACACCCTAATCAATGTTTCAGTTAATTGAAGTTTGACATTGCATGGATGTGTCTCAGTCTTGAGATTATCGTTGCAACACCGCAGATTTATGCAAGGATAAGAGGCACGCGGTTGTGCGAGGATACCAAAAGGGGGTGTGAATTCATGGATAACGCTGCGCTCAACATTGATGGCATCGTCAAGATTTATCCCCATCGCCACCACCCGGTGACTGCACTCAACAGAGTCAGCTTTGATATCCTCGATAACGAATTCTTCACCCTGCTCGGCCCTTCCGGCTGCGGCAAGACAACCCTGCTGCGAATTATCGCCGGGTTTGAGGATATCACCGAAGGTCAGGTGCGGCTTTACGGTGACGATATCTCGACCCTTGCCCCGCATGAACGGCCGGTCAACACCGTGTTTCAGCAATACGCGCTGTTCCCCCATCTTTCCGTGGCCGACAATGTCGCTTTCGGGCTTAAGCGGCTGGGTAAACCGGCGGATGAGGTCAAGAGCCGCACTGCCGCCATGCTCGATCTGATCCGCATGACCGAATTCGGTCAGCGCAAGCCGCATGAACTTTCCGGCGGCCAGCAGCAGCGTGTGGCCCTCGCCCGGGCGCTTGCCCCGGCCCCGAAAGTCCTCCTACTTGATGAACCGCTCTCGGCCCTTGACCTCAAGCTGCGTCAGGCGATGCGCGATGAACTGAAAGCGATCCAGAAGCAGACAGGCATCACCTTTGTGTTCGTGACCCACGATCAGGAAGAAGCCCTCGCCATGTCAGACAGGATCGCTGTCATGAGCAATGGTGAAGTCCAGCAGATCGGCGCGCCGCGTGAGATCTACAACAACCCCACCAACCATTTCGTCGCCAATTTCATTGGCGAGGCGAACATCCTCTCGGTCGAGGCCAGCCCCGGCCGGGGCCGGGCAGCTTCGCTGACCTTCGGCGGGGTACCGGTCGGCAAGGTTGATATGGGCAGGACGATCAAAAAAGCCGAGACAATCTCAGTGATGGTGCGCCCCGAACATCTCAGCATCACGCCGCTGGGCTCGCGGAAACCGGCCAAGGCCCTGTCGGGTACCGTCCGTGAGATGTCTTATCTCGGGACCGACACGCAACTCCATATCGCGCTCGGCGATAGCACCGAACTGGTGGCCAGGCTCCAGAATGATGCCGGGCAGTCGGGGGATATCACGAGCGGTGATAGTGTTGCCATTACGTTTGACGAAAAAGCCATCAGGGTGCTCGAAGACTGATGGCCGGGATAATCAGCACATCGGCAAGCAAAAAGGCTGAGGCTTCGATTGTCGACGGCCGCGAAGGCCTGTTGCTGCTGCCCGCCTGGGCGGTGATCGGCATCCTGCTGGTGGTGCCGGTGCTGATCATGCTCGTCTATTCCTTCCTGACACAGGATTTCCGAGGCGGCGTGATCTGGACCTTCAGCCTCGAAGCCTATGACCAGTTCTTCCTCGATCGCGGCCTCTTCGGTGATGAGCCCCCGCAGATCGAATGGACCTATATCATGATTTTCTGGCGGTCGTTCGTGCAAGCGCTGTTTGCCATGATCTTCTGCCTGCTGATCGGCTTTCCGACCGCCTATTTCATGGCGACAAGCCCGCCGCAATCCCGCGCCATGTTGCTGTTTCTGGTGACCATCCCGTATTGGGTCAACCTGCTGATCCGCACGGTTTCAATGAAATTCCTGATCCGTGATACCGGGCCGATCAACGAATGGATGCTGGCCCTCGGCATGATTGATGAGCCGATTCGGATGATCAACACGGCCTTTGCCGTGCAACTCGGGCTTTTCTATTCCTATCTGCCGTTTATGGTTCTGCCGATCTATGCCTCCATCGAACGCTATAACTTCGTTCTTTCGGAAGCCGCAGCTGATCTCTATACCGGCCGCTGGTCAACCCTGTTCCGAGTGGTTATTCCGTCGGTCAAGCCGGGGATCATTGCCGGATGTATCCTTGTTTTCATCCCGAGCCTGGGGGCGTTTCTGGCACCTGATCTGCTTGGCGGGGCAAAAAATTTCATGATCGGCTCACTGGTCGAAGAACAGTTTAAAGGCCAGGCCGGGGATTGGCCGTTCGGGGCCGCGGTTTCAATGATCCTGCTGACCATCATCATGGCGATCCTGCTCGTCTATGCCCGCAGCCAGACCAATTCTTCAACACGGGGGCATTGAGATGGCACGGGCTGGCAACAAGATCAAATGGTACCCGGGGTTCAGGGAGATCACCCTCGCCTGTTTCTTCATCCTCTATGCCCCGCTGATCATCGTCATGATCTATTCCTTCAACGCCTCCCAGTCGATCACCATCTGGGGCGGTTTCAGTCTGCAATGGTATGAAGAGGTTTTCTTCGGTCTTGAGGCGGAGAAATTCAAAAAAGCGACTGTCAATTCACTGATCATTGCCATCATGGCAGCGGTGGTTTCGACAGTCATTGCCACGGCGGCCGCTCTGGCCATGGTTCGCGGCAAGGCGTTCAAGGGCAAGTCGCTGACCTTCGGGCTGATCAACCTGCCGCTGATGGTCCCCGAGATCGTGACGGCGGTGGCGACTCTGATCTTCTTTTCGGTGATCGGCTTTGACCGCGGAGTGCTGAGCATTCTGCTGGCCCATATCGTCTTCTGTATCCCCTTTGCCTATCTGCCGATCTCGGCGCGTCTGCAAGGCATCTCGAGCATGTATGAACAGGCTGGCCGCGATCTCTACGCCACCCCGGGGCAGACTTTCCTGTTGATCCTGTTCCCGCTGATGGTTCCGGGTATTCTTTCCGGCTTTCTCCTGGCCTTCATCATCTCGCTGGATGATTTCATCATCACCAACTTTGTCAAAGGGGCGGGTGTCGAAACCCTGCCAACAGCGATCTTCGGGGCCATCAAACAGGGGATCAAGCCCAATATCATGGCGATATCCACACTGATGTTGACCGTCTCGATCATCCTCGTGTCGATTTCCTATCTGATCAGCCGCGCAGGCCGCCAGAATTAGGGAAAAACTTGGCTGTGGTTCGGGAAATTTTGTTTCCGCCAAGCCAATTATCCATTACTCTTTTTTTGTGAAGGCTCACCTCAAGAGCCAAGAGGAGGAAATTATGCGTAAAATTTCAACAATCATTGCGGCGGCATCCATGGTCTTTGCTGCCGGTTCGGCCATGGCGGCGGAAAAGCTGTCTGTCTATCACTGGTTCGAATACATTCCCCAGGAATTGCTGAACAAGTTCACGGCAGAGACGGGTATCGAGGTTGTCATGGACACCTACGATTCCAACGAAGCCATGCTGGCCAACCTGAAAGCCGGGGCCATGGGCAGCTATGATGTTGCCGTTCCGAGTGACTACATGGTCAAGATCATGCGTGATGAAGGCATGCTTGACAGTTTCAATTCATCCGAGCTCAGCAATTTCGGCAATATCCAGGATCAGTGGTTGAATGTCGATTTCGATATGGGCCGGAAAAACTCAGTCCCCTATCAGTGGGGTTCAACCAGTTTCATGGTTGACCGTTCTGTTTATTCCGGTGATATCCGGTCGACAGACATTCTGTTTAACCCCCCTGCTGAACTGCGCGGCAAAATCAACGTTCTTGATACAGCCGGTGAAACCCTGGCACTGGCGTCCCTCCACATGGGCTTCCCCCAGTGTTCCACGGACAAATCCCAGCTCAAGGCTCTTAGCCAGATGCTTGAAGAGGCAAAGCAGCACTGGGCGTCGTTCAACTCCGACGGGGCCAAGGATGTGCTGGTTGCCGGTGATGCCAGTGCCGGCATGATCTGGAACGGTTTCGGCGCCAAGGCCCGTGCTGAGCGGTCCTCGCTTGAATATTCCTATCCCAAAGAAGGTTACCTCGTCTGGGCGGACAGCGTTGTTCTTCTGAAGGATGCGCCGAACCGTGATGCGGCACTCAAGTTCATGGATTTCCTTCTGGAACCTGAGAATGCAGCTGCTGTGACAAACTTTGCCCGTTACACAGCCGGTGTTAAGGGTGTTGAAGCCTTCCTCGATCAGGAACTTGTCACCTCACCTGAAAACAACCCGCCGGCAGATGCGCCTGCCGGGACATTTGTTCAGGTTTGTGATCAGCAGACCCAGTCGCTCTATGACGCGATCTGGACACGGCTGAAGAAGTAATCTGATACGCCAGTGGCATCGTCATGGTGCCACTGGCTGTTTTTTTCTGATGCAGCCCCTGTCTCCACCACTGGATGCTGCCCGTCTCGTTTCCGGCATCGGCCGCCAACAGATCAGCATCGACACCGTGATCAAGGAAAGCCTCGCCCGGTGTGAAACCGTGCAGCAAGCGCTCAACCCGTTCACCGCCATTTACACGGAAGAAGCCCTTGCCAAGGCTGACAAGGCCCAGGAAAGGCTGAACAGCGGCAAGCCTGTGCGTCTTCTCGAAGGTGTGCCGGTGGCCATCAAGGAGTTTACCCCGATCAAGGGCAAACCCACCAGCCGCGGTTCCGCTGCCCTCAAAGGCCATATTGCCGATCAGCAGCCGGTGATTGTCCGCAGGCTGGAAGAGGCCGGGGCGATCATTGTCGCCCGCACAACCACCCCTGAATTTGCCCATTCCAGTTTCACCCGGTCGCCCCTGCAGGGGCATACACGCAACCCGTTTGATCCATCCCGCACCTGTGGCGGGTCTTCCGGTGGTTCTGCCGTGGCGGTGGCGACAGGCTGTGTGGCCCTTGCCGAGGGCACCGATATGGGCGGCTCTGTCCGTATCCCTGCTGCGCTGTGCGGTGTCGCCGGGTTCAAGCCCAGTCTCGGGCGGATCCCCATGGATATTCTGCCAACAGTATTTGACACGATTTCGCATTTCGGCCCGCTGGGCCGGTCAATGACGGATATCCGGCTGTTCATGGATGCGGTGTCCGGCCCCGATGATGCCGATATTCTGAGCCAGCCCACCCCGGTGCCGCTTGAGACGGCAGCGGTGGACCCTGCCCGGCTCAATCTAGCGGTCTCCCCCGATCTCGGGTTCTTTGCCGTCGATCCTGAGGTTGCCGCCAATTTCGACCGCTGTGTCAACAGCCTCGCCGATGCCGGGGCACGGATCACCCCTGTTGATCTCGGCTGGTCAGCGGAAATCGTCGATGCCTGGTATGATTACTGGTGTGTCTACCTGGCGGCGGCGGCCGAAGACCTGCTCGAAGATCACCGGCCAGCGATGGACCCTGAATTCCTCACCCTGGTCGATCGCGGTCTTGCCATGTCAGCGGTCGCGTTTCGGCGGCTGGATGAAATCCGCACCCGGCAATGGCATCAGTTTGCTGCAGCGATGCAGGGCTATGATGCCCTGCTCTGCCCCACCATGGCCTTGCCCGCCCCGCCGCTTGAGGCCCGTGAAAGCGATTACACCACTGTTGCCGCCGATGGCCGTCTCCACGGCCTCGATATGACCTGTGTCTTCAATTCCATCGGCCAGTGCCCGGCGCTTTCAGTACCATCCGGTGTGACAGCATCAGGCCTGCCGACTGCCGTGCAGATTATCGGCCAGCGTTTTGATGACAATACCGTTCTGAAAATTGGCCAAAGCCTTGAAAGCCTGTGCGGCTGGCAGGCCGCATTGCAGCCCGTGATGGACCGCTTTACCCCAAACACGAAACCCATAGCCAGCTAGAGAGACAGTTTCATGCCACAAGATATGTCAAAGCCCGGATCAACACGATACGACATTCTGTTCGAACCCATGAAGATCGGCCCGGTGACAGCCAAAAACCGTTTCTATCAGGTCCCGCACTGCAATGGCGGCGGCTATCGTGATCCTTCGGCGGTGGCAGAGATGCGGCGGACCAAAGCCGAAGGCGGCTGGGGCGTCATCTACACCGAACAGGTCGAAATTCACCAGACCAGCGAGATCACCCCGTTTATCGAATTGCGTCTCTGGGAAGACAAGGATATGCCGATGATGGCCAAGATGGCTGAGGCGATCAAAAGCCACGATGCCCTCGCCGGAATCGAGCTTGCCTATTCCGGGATCAACGGCCCCAATCTCTATACAAAGGAAGTCCCGCTCGCCCCAACCGGCGGGCCGATCATCACTTTCACCGCTGATCCGGTGAATGCCCGCAGCCTCAGCAAGGAAGAGATCAAGGATGTCCGCCGCTGGTATGTCAACGCCGCCAAACGGTCGCGGGACTGTGGCTATGATCTGATCTGTCTCTACGGGGCGCATGGTTTCGGGATCATCCAGCATTTCCTGTCTCGCACCACCAACAAGCGCGATGATGAATACGGCGGCAGCCTCGAAAACCGCAGCCGTTTCCTGCGCGAGGTCATCACCGATATTCGTGAAGCAGTCGGCGATACCATGGGGGTTACCGTCAGGCTGTCGCTGGATGAAGCCTTTGACGAGCTCAGCTTTTCCAACAGCGAATTGCGCGATTGTATCGAAATGCACGCCGATCTGCCCGATCTCTGGGATCTGGCCCACGGCACCTGGGAAGATTGCTCCGGTACCTCGCGTTTCAAGGATGAAGGCGCGCAGGAAGACCTGATCAAGGGCATCAAAGAATTGACACCGAAACCCGTTGTCGGGGTCGGGCGGTTCACCTCCCCCGATGCCATGGTGCGGCAGATCAAATCGGGCATTCTCGATTTCATCGGGGCGGCACGGCCTTCAATCGCAGACCCGTTCCTGCCCAACAAGGTCAAGGAAAACCGGATCGAGGATATCCGCGAATGTATCGGCTGCAATATGTGCGTCACCGGTGATATGACCATGTCGATTTCGCGCTGCACCCAGAACCCGTCCTTCATGGAAGAATGGCGCAAGGGCTGGCATCCGGAACACAAACCTGCAAAAGGCGAAAGCCAGTCCGTGCTCGTCATCGGGTCGGGTCCGGCGGGGCTGGAAGCCGCACGGATGCTTGGCGGGCGCGGCTATGATGTCGCCATTGCCGAGGCGAAGAGTGATCTCGGCGGCCGGGTCGCCCGGGAAAGGCTGCTGCCCAATCTTTCCGCCTGGGGCCGGGTGATGGATTATCGCCTCGGCCAGATCGAACCGCTGCCGAATGTCTCGATCTACCGCGAAAGCCACCTGACGGCGGATGATGTCATGGCTTTCGGCTTTGAGCACGTCTGCGTCGCCACCGGATCAACCTGGCGGCGTGACGGGACAGCCCGGGCCCATCTGCGGCCAATCCCCATCAGCACAGCAATGCCGCTCTTCACCCCCGATGATATCATGGATGGGAAACTGCCGAGCGGTCATGTCATCGTCTATGATGACGACCATTACTACATGGGCGGGATCATGGCCGAACTGCTCCGTGAGAAGGGATGCGAGGTGACACTGGTGACGCCGTCCAACTGCGTGTCGGAATGGACAGTGAACACCCTTGAACAGGGTTTTATCCAGGCGCGGCTGATCGACAAGGGGATCAAGATCAGAACCACCCGCCGGATCAATGCCGTGCATGATGATCATGTCACCGCCGGTTGCAGTTATTCAGGCCGCGAAGAAGACCTCGCAGCCGATGCCGTGGTGATGGTCACAGCCCGGGACGGCAATGATGAACTCTGGCACGCCCTGAGAGCCCGCAGTGATGAATGGGCCGATGCCGGGATCAAATCCATCAAGGTGATCGGTGATGCCGAGGCCCCGGCCCCGATCGCCTGGGCAACCTATGCCGGGCATCGCTATGCCATGGAAATGGATACCCCGCCGCACGGGGATGAGCCTTGCTTCCGCCGTGAAGTGGCCGGTCTTGAAAACTAGGAGAGGATAAAGCCATGGATATTATCTATTCGGACGATCATCGCAAACGTGCCTCAAAGACTGAACTCTATGGCGGTGAATTGCTGCCACCGTTTGAATGCCCGCAACGGATGGATTTCATTCTTGAGGCGATTGCCGCCACTGGCATCGGTGCGATCCAGTCACCAGAGGATTTTGGCCGGGCACCGATCACCGCCATCCATGACGAAGGTTTCGTGACCTTTATCGAAACCTGCTGGCAGGAATGGGTTGAGGCCGGATTCAAGGGCGAAGCGATCGCCACGGTCTGGCCGTCACGATCCATGCCCTCCCCCCGCATTCCGTCTTTCATTGACGGCAAGATCGGCTATTACACGCTGGCCAGCGAGACTTCGATTTCAGAGGGAACAGCCGAAGCTGCCTATGCCTCGGCGCAGGTTGCCCTGACCGGGGCTGAGCGGATCAGTTCTGGGGCGGCGCAGAAGATGTTTTCACTGTGCCGACCGCCGGGGCATCACGCCTCGAAGGATCAGTATGGCGGCTACTGCTTTTTCAACAACGCCGCCATCGCCGCTCAGCATATGCGCGATCAGGGGGCGGCAAAGGTTGCCATTCTCGATGTTGATTTCCACCATGGCAACGGCACCCAGGCGATCTTTTATGATCGTGATGATGTGCTGTTCCTGTCGATCCACGGTGATCCCGTCGATGCGTTTCCCTATTTCCTCGGTTATGCCGAAGAACGGGGTACCGGCGCCGGTGACGGGTTCAATATCAATTACCCCCTGCCCCCGAAAACACCTTTCTCGGTCTGGGTGGAAGCCCTCGACGACGCGCTCACCAAGATTGCGGCCTACGGCCCTGATGCCCTGATCGTGTCCTTCGGGGCGGACACCTTTGAAGAAGACCCGATCAGTTTCTTCAAACTGACCAGTGCCGATTTCATCACCATGGGCCAGCGTATCGCCAGCCTCGGGCTGCCGACACTGACTGTCATGGAGGGCGGTTATGCTGTCAGCGAGGTCGGGACGAATACTGTCAATCTGCTGACCGGGCTGGAGAACAGCTGATGCCGAAGGTTGCCATCACGCAAATGTCCCTCGACTGGGATGTCGCCGCCAATCTGGACAAGGCAGAGGCCATGGTCCGCAAGGCCGCAGCAGCAGGGGCGGAGATCATCCTGTTGCAGGAACTCTTTGCCACTGTCTATTTCTGCCCTGATCAGAATCCGCAGTATTTCGATTACGCGCATGAGGTTGAAAACCACCCCTTTCTGGGGCGGTTTGCCGATCTGGCGAAGGAATTGGGGGTGGTTTGCCCGATCAGTTTCTTTGAAAAATCCACCAACGCCTATTTCAATTCAGTGATGATCATCGATGCTGACGGGCGCCAGCAAGGGGTCTACCGGAAGACGCATATCCCCCAGGGCCCGGGCTATGAGGAAAAGTTCTATTTCAACCCCGGCGATCTAGGCTTCAAGGTCTGGGATACGGCTTTCGGGCGGATTGGTGTCGGCATTTGCTGGGATCAGTGGTTTCCGGAAACTGCACGGTCAATGGCGATCATGGGGGCTGACCTGCTGCTCTACCCCACCGCGATCGGCAGCGAGCCAGGCAACCCCGGTTATAATTCGTCAGGCCACTGGCAGCGGACCATGCAAGGCCATGCCGCCGCCAACATGGTTGCCCTTGCCGCCAGCAACCGTGTCGGCCAGGAAGAGGTCAACGGGATCACCATGGATTGGTACGGCCAGTCCTTTATTGCCGATGGTACAGGCGGGCTCGTGGCGGAATGCGGCGATGCCTTAGATAGCATGGCCATCGCCTCATTTGATTTTGAAGCCATGCGACGGGAAAGAGCTTCCTGGGGGCTGTTCCGTGACCGCCGCCCTGAGCATTACCAGAAACTGATGCAGCTGTCCTGAGCTCAGATTCCCGGCAACCCGCCTGCGGCGGCACGGTCTTCCGCATGACGGATAAAAGCCTCAACAATCCGCGGTGTCTGGGCAGCAAATTTGGTCGCACAGCCGAGGGTGACCTCAGGCAGATCTTCTTCCAGTTCAAGAAACGCCAATTCGCCGCCATCAGGGGCGATATTGGTGGCGGGGCGGATATTGACGAGCCCGTAGCCATACCCGCTGGCCACCAGGCTGCGCAGCACAGCGAGATCAGCTGTCCGTTCGACCACATTCGGGCTGACCCCGGCACGATCAAAAATGCCGAGGAAATAATTGCGGCTGATCGGCAGGTCGAGCAACACCATCGGCAGGGGGGCGATTTCCTCAAGCGAGATTTTCTTGCGCTTCGCCAACGGGTGATCCGCCGCCACAAGGATATAGGGCGGCAGTTTCACCGATCCGGCAAAGGCGATATCATCGGGGATATCGAGATCATAGGTCAGGGCAAGATCAATCTCTGCCCGCCGCAGCATCTGGAACAGGTCCGATTGATGGGCGATTTCCATGAATATCTTCGCATCGGGATAGAGGTCTTCAAAACTGCGCCGCAGGCTGACAGCAAGGATCGGGGCGAGCGTCGACATACACCCCACCGTGATGACACCGCGCACGGTATCGGTAATATCATTGGCCAGATCGAGCAGAATTCCGGCCTCACGCAAAATATAGCGCGCCTGTTCGTAGATACGGACACCACCTGAGGTGAGGGTAAGGCCCTGGGCGTGCTTGCGGATAAAAATCTGGACACCGAGATCAATTTCCAGCTGCGAAATCGCCGACGAGATTGACGGGGACGACACATTCACTTTTTCAGCAGCCGCCGCAATGCTGCCTGTCTCGCCAACAGCCACCAGATATTCAAGCTGACGCAATGTGTAGCGCAGTGCCATAACAGCCCTTTTTAATTGCCTAATCAACCGCAGATGAAAAAAGCCTAAATCAAACCAATGATAAGATCAAATCATCTTGGCCTCAGTCGGCCCTGCCGTTAATCTGAAGTGATTGACCAGCAAAGAGGCTTCCGATGGCACATCAACGCATCCGCACTTTCAACACCAAAGAAACCTATCCCGAACAGAATCTCGACAACGATCTCTGTCAGGCTGTTGTTACCCGCGGCGGCAGAACGGTCTGGATGCGGGGACAATGCCCCCAGAACCTCGATGATGCCCGCAATATTGAAAGCCACGATCCAACCGAACAGACACACAAGGTCATGCAGAATATCCGCCAGTTGATCGAAGAGGCTGGCGGCAACATGAGCCATCTTGTCAAGGTTGTGGTCTATATCACCGATGTGCGCCACCGGGAGGCTGTCTATCGCACCATGGGTGAATATATCAAGGGTGTACATCCGGTATCCACCGGTCTTGTGGTGCAGGCCCTCGCCCGCCCGGAATGGCTGGTCGAGATAGATGCCACCGCTGTTATCCCTGATGAGGACTAGACGATGACGTTTTCAATCGTGGGGCATTGCCCCAAGACAGGGCAGTTCGGTATGGCCGTCACCTCATCATCACCCGCTGTTGCAGCACGCTGTGCCTATGCCCGGGCCGGGGTTGGGGCCGTCGCCAGCCAGAATGTGACAGACCCGCGGCTTGGCCCGAGAACGCTTGAGGCCATGGCTGGCGGCATGGATGCGGAAGCCGCTGTCGCCCATGTCATGAGCGGGGCTGATCACAGAGATTACAGGCAGGTTCTGGCCGTCGATGCCGAGGGCAGGACAGCGATTTTTTCAGGGGCCAGCACGCTGGGTATCAATGCCGAATATGCCTCACAGCACGCCGCGGCGGCGGGCAATCTCTTGGATAACACCACGATCCCGGAAGCCATGGTCACAGCCTTTCATGAAACTAACGGTCATCTCGGGGACAGATTGATTGCCGCGATGCAGGCCGGGCTTCATGCAGGCGGCGAAGCCGGCGATATCCATTCCGCCGGGATGCTGCTGGTGGATCGCCATGACTGGCCGCTGGCAGAATTGCGCTGTGACTGGACAGAGGACTGCCCCATCGCGGCGATTACAGCTGCCTGGGATGTCTATAAACCGCAGATGGATGATTACGTCACAAGAGCGCTGAACCCGGCCTCCGCCCCCAGTTACGGGGTGCCCGGCGATCTCTGATCTCAGAGCCCTGCCTCAAGACGGTTGAGCAGCGAGCCAAGCATCGCATCGCAGGCATCCAGCTGATCAAGGGCGATAAACTCATCAGGCTTGTGCCCCTGATCCATGGAACCGGGGCCGCAGACAACCGTCGGCACCCCGAGACGTGATGAAAACAGCCCGCCTTCTGTTCCGAAAGCCACTTTGATCCTGTCATTGCGGCCGGTGAGTTCGGCCACCATCGCCACAACGTCATCATCGAGTGGCGTTTCAAGGCCAGGATAGGCATTGGTGATCGACAGGATAATATCTGCCTCAGGGGCACGCTGACGGGCTGCCGTGATGATCGGGGCGATTGCCTGCCGTAAATCGGCGATGATCTGATCAGGGTTATCGGCGGCGAGATTGCGGATCTCAAAGGTCACCGCCGCCTGCCCCGGAACGATATTCAGCACCGTGCCGCCGTTGATCACCCCGGCATGGAGCGTCGTGTAGGGAATCGCATAGGCATCGTCCCGGGCCCCGTGAACAGCAAGGTGATCCTGCATCTTGCGTATCTCCGCAACCAGATCACAGGCCAGATGAATGGCATTGACCGCCTGCGGGGCCAGGGCGGAATGCGCTTCACTGCCGATGCAGGTGGCCTCGAGTGCAGTCTTGCCCTTGTGCCCCGTGGCGATCGCCATGCTGGTGGGCTCGCCGACAATACACATGGCCGGGCGGACAGGAGCCTCAGCCAGCATATCCAGCAGTGAATGAACCCCGACACAACCGATTTCCTCATCATGGGAAAAGGCCAGATGAAGCGGTGTTTTGAGCACTCTTTCCCCGGCCGCCCGGGCACAGGTCAGACAGGCGGCGAGAAAGCCCTTCATGTCCGCTGTTCCCCTGCCATAGACCCGACCATCCTTCAGCGTCGCCTCAAAAGGCGGCAGCGTCCAGTTCTGGCCATCGACGGGGACGACGTCAGAATGCCCGGAAAGCATGACGCCGGGCTGATCGTCAGGGCCGATGGTGGCATAGAGATTGGCTTTGCGGCCTTCATCAGCCTCAATGATGCTGATCTGAGCCCCGGCCTCGGCAAGGATATCAGCACAATAGGCGATGAGTGCCCGGTTCGGATCCCGGCTGACGGTCGGAAAGGCGACAAGATCGCAAAGGAATTCAACGGTTGTCGCGGGCTTTGCCATGGTCAGGATGCCATATCGGCATCGCGGGAGGCGATATGGCGGGCAAGGTTGGCGGCATCCTCCCAGACGCCCCAGATGAACGACGAGCCCCGCATCGACAGCCAGGGCAGCCCGAGGAAATAGACCCCGGGTTCATCAGAGACACCGTTCTTGTGGCGTGGCCGTCCCTTGTCATCAAAAGTATTGACCTTCAGCCAGCCGAATTCCTGTACATAGCCGGTCGCCCAGATGACGGTATTGATCCCGGCAGCCGCCAGATCAAGCGAGCGGATCGGATCGGTCATAGCGGGGGGATCGGGGCGAATGAAACGCGCCTCAGGTTCTTCCGGCAGATCAAGCCCTTCGCGGGCCACATAGGCATCGGCCTCATCAAGCAGGGAGAGGTAATTCTCATCACCAGCATTGATATTGCCGACAAGATCATCGGCAAACTGCATGACACCGTTTTCATAGGCCCCGGCCATGCCCAGCAGCGTGATGCCCTCTTCGGCAAACCGCCTGAAATCGATGGTATGGCCACCATAGGCCCCGCTGACAGCGATGGTGACGTGCTCCTTGCCTGCGGGCGGGGTTTTCATCTGCCATTTGCCCAGCACACCGAGCCACCAGACAAAATCCTTGCCGCGATACCGCCGCGGCGGCCTGTCATGGGGGCCGATTGAAAGCCAGACCCCGCGCCCGACACGGCGCAATTCATCAGCGATCTGAGAGCCTGATGACCCGGCCCCGATCACCAGCACACCGCCTTCCGGCAGTTGTTCAGGGTTCTGATAAGAGCAGGAATGCAGCTGCTGCAGGGGGGCCGCTTCCGGGATCACCGGCGGGATCACCGGTGTCTGGAACGGCCCGGTGGCAGCAACGATATTATGAGCTTGGATCACGCCTGTGCTGGTTTCGACACGGAACCCGCCTGCCTCACGGGTGACGGACTGCACCTCGACCCCGCAGCGCACCGGGGCGTCAACACTGTCGGCAAAGGTTTCAAAATAGGTAACGACCTCATCTCGGGTGGCAAAGTCATCACCGCTGATTCCAGCAAACTCCTGGGCCGGAAACCGGTCATGCCAGGCCGGGCCGTTGGCAACGAGGCTGTCCCAGCGGGCGGTACGCCAGCGTTCGGCAATGCGGTCACGCTCAAGCACGATATGCGGGATGTTCTGATCCCGAAGATGGGCACTCATGGCAAGGCCAGCCTGGCCGGCACCGACGATCACGGTATGGGTTTTCTCAACGGTCATGAGCAGTAATCCTCGAGGCAATATAACGGGTGAAATCCCAGATCGTCCCTTCATAGGCATCGGGCGCGAGCGGGGCAGTCGTTCGGGTGGCCGACCGGGCGTTTTTCTGCATGGCTTCAAGAATGGCCCTGTCTTCGGCATTGAACGCATGGGCCAGATCGATATAGGCCTTGGTGGCTGGCAGGTCATCAGCCCCGTCCTGCACCAGCACCCCCATCTTGATCCTGACAGCCTCCGGCTCTTCAGGAAGCAGGATCAGGAAAACAGCACAATTCGGGCCGACAGTGATCAGGAAATTCGGATAGATGGTGAACAGCACCGAAGACCGCTGTTCCTGCGCCGTCAGGGTTTCCGGAAACGGTGTCCGCTGGGGCGATGCCGGACGATAGTTCGAGCGGTAGGCGGTAAACGCCTGACCATGGGGGAGTTTCTCGCAAAGCTCGGTGGGGGTGATATCATCAAGCGTCTTCGCGTGGGTCACCGAAAGATGATACCCTTCCATGAAGTTTTCGATCAGCGATTTCCAATTGGTCTGCCATTCTTCGTACCAGGTTTCGATACTGTGACGGGCCTGCATCTGGTAGTTTTCGACGAGCCCGTCCAAGGTACCGAGTTTTTCCCCGAGCGGCTGGGCATCCCCGCTGATGTTGACAAAGATGAAACCTTTCCATTCTTCCACAGCAAACTGCGGCAGGCTGTGGCATTCGCGGTCAAAGCCATCGACCGCATCCATATAGGGGGCTTTGGCGAGGCTGCCATCAAGGCCATACGACCAGGCATGGTAGGGGCAGGTGATCGTCGTTGTCCGCCCCTTGCCTTCCAAGAGGCGCATCCCGCGATGACGGCAGATATTGGAGCAGGCACGAATACTGTTATCCCGATCCCGCAGGATGATCACCGGTTCATCACCGATGGTGGCGGTCATATACATCCCCGGCTTGCTGATCTCGGAGCCATGGCCGACAGCAACCCAGCCTTCAGCAAAGACAGATGATTTTTCGCACTCAAACACCCCCTGATCAGCATAATACCACCCCGGCATGGTGTGAGGCTGACGGGCTTCATCCACAACAATGGTATCCAGAAGGTGCTTCTTTTCAGCATCAAGCGCCATGACAGTTCGCCTCACCCGGATTTCTGCTGGTCAAAGAAGGACGCTCCCTTGGGCAATTGCGGCAGGGGAATATCATAATTAACAGCACGGACACGGCCGTGATCTTCACCACGGACAACAAGCCCCTGATCCTTTGTCGGAACCGGCGACGGGGTCAGCGGCACGGCATCGGCAGCGGCATAGACACAGATATAAAGCGTCCGCGCTGCCGCCGAGTTATTCGGGGCAGAACCGTGTAGAAGCCGCGTGTGCATCAGGCAGACGCTGCCCGCCTTGCCGGTGCAGATGATGCGTTTTTCAAGCGCTTCGGCCGTCACCTCGTCACTGACAGCCCCGGTGAACTGGCCATCGTGCCAGAGCGTGTGGATCGTGCCATCATGGGTGGCGGGCCAGACTTCGAGCGGGCCGTTTTCTTGCGTGACATCATCCACCATCAAGAGAGCCGTGATCAGGCTGTCATTGGTATGTGGTGTGAACGGGAAATCTTGATGCCATTTGACCGCTGTAGCCGACCCAGGCAGTTTTGAGTTGATCTTGGTGTGATGCAGTTTCACATCAGGCCCGATAAGATCAGCGACCATATCGGTCATGCCGCTATCCGCCATAACCTCGAAATAGGCATCGGAGACCTCATGCGGAGCGTTGATGCGCCGCAAAGCCGGTGTTTCAGCACTATGCCCGGTTTCAACATCAAACCGTGACTTGCCGTTGACGGTTTCACCCCAGGCTTCATCATGGCTGCGGCTTTCCTCAACCCAGGCGGCGAAATCATCACGCAGTGACTGGAGTTGTTCCGGCGTCACAGCATCTTCGACCACCAGATAACCGTTTTCATTGAAAAAATTGATCTGGTCTTGCGTCAACATGGCGGTGTCTCCTTTACGCAATATCAATATCATTCAGGTTATTCCCTTTGCCTCAACCTGCAATATATTTTTTCCAAAGCCCTAGAAAGGTTCTGGTAAATCGCTGATCATGAGATGAACGACAGGCAAACCGACATGACTCAAAAACCCTGCATTATCTGCGTCGCCATCACGGGCTCCCTGCCCCGCAAGGAAATGAACCCCGCTGTGCCGATCACCGTGCCCGAACAGATCGAAAGCACCCATGAAGCCTTTGAGGCCGGGGCGACCATCTGCCATGCCCATGTCCGCAATGATGACCAGTCGCCTTCCAGCGACCCGGAAAAATTCGCCCGCCTGAAAGAGGGGCTGGAAAAACACTGCCCGGGGATGATCATCCAGTTTTCCACCGGCGGCCGTTCCGGGGCGGGGAAGGAACGAGGCGGTATGCTGCCATTGAAGCCGGATATGGCATCGCTGACGGTGGGGTCAAACAACTTTCCCAGCCGTGTCTATGAAAACCCACCTGATCTGGTGGACTGGCTGGCCGCAACGATGCTCGACCACGGCATCAAGCCTGAAATTGAGGCTTTTGATCTCTCGCATATTCATCAGGCAGCAGCGATGCAGGCGGATGGAAGGCTCGCCGCCCCGGCCTATGTGCAGTTTGTCATGGGGGTCAGAAACGCCATGCCCGCCGACAGGGATGTCTTTGATTATTACATCCGGACCATGGAGCGGCTGCTGCCCGACAGCCAGTGGTGTGCGGCGGGGATCGGCCGCCATCAGATCGAGATCAATGAATGGTGCGTGGCGGCAGGGGGCCATGCCCGGACCGGGCTCGAAGACAATATCCGCCTTGACCGGGAAACGCTGGCCCCGTCAAACGCGGCGCTTGTGAAACGTGTTGTCGATCTCTGTGATCACTACGAAAGGCCCGTGGCAACACCTGCGGAAGCCCGGGAGATGCTGGGGCTGGCTGGCTGATCAGGGTGCTGAGGCTTTCCCGGCATTCCGGCCGGCGATATGACCGAGGCTGAGTGCTGTCAGCAAGCCATTGCCCGAAAGATAGCCCGACACCTCAGGCCCGGAAACACCGCAGGCGGCCCCGCCACAGGCAAACAGGTTCTCAAAGATCACCCCGTCAGGCTTGCTGACACGGGCCTGATCATCAATGACAAGCCCGCCCTGGGTATGGAACAGCGCGCCGGTGACCTTCACCGCAGCGTAGGGAGGCTTGAGCCGCTTATCCGCATCGAAATGACGACCGAACTGATCCGCCTTTCCGGAAACAGCAAGATCATCACAAGTTTTCATGGTCTCGCTGAGTGTCGTGTGATCAATTCCCAGTTTTTCAGACAGTTCCGGCAGGGTTTCCGCCCGGATCACCGCTTTTGTTTCTTCGGCGACACGGAAATCATCAAATTCCCTGCCGAGGCTGCAAAGGCGTTCGTCAAAAATATTAAAGGCTGTCTGTTGCGGCTGTGCGAGCACGCTCACCGCCTGTTCGGAATAGCCCTGATGCTCGTTCGAAAAGCGCTCGCCCTTCAGGTTGACCTGGATCCCGCCTTCCATCATCAGCGCCCAGGTCACCAGAATACCGTGGGGGTGGGCCACCGACCCATGCCCCTGATAGCCCGAAAGATGGGCGAGTTGCGCCCCCAGCTCCTGCCCCCAGAGAACAGCTTCACCCTGATTGCCGGGATGCCC
>JBMHCY010000028.1:0-23444 GCA_049889655.1 Puniceispirillales bacterium (SeqCode) | reverse complement strand
TGAGGCCGCCATCACCCGGATCGGCTATATGCTGCAACGGCCGGTGCTGTTGCGGCGTTCGCTGATGGGGAATCTGGCCTTTGCCATGGATGCGGCAGGCATCCCCCGGGCCGAGCAGGGCCAGCGTGCCCGTGATGTGCTTGCCCAGATGGGGCTTAAAGAAAAGGCTGAGGCCTCGGCCCTGCAACTCTCACAAGGGGAAAGGCAGCGGCTGGCGCTGGCCCGGGTGATCGCCATGGATGCCGGGCTGATGATGTTTGACGAAGCCACCAACAATCTTGATCCGGCCACGGTGCAGATGATCGAGCAAACCACCAAACAGCTTTGTAAGGAAGGACGGCCGGTGCTCTGGGTCAGCCATGATCTGGCGCAGGTGCGGCGGCTCGCCGATCGAGTCGTGATGCTGGTCGATGGCCGCGTTGAGGCGGATACCGATGCTGCACAATTCTTTAATCAGCCGCCCACGGCAAAGGCGGCCGGGTTTATAAACGGTGATTTGATCACGGGCTGATCAGGTCAGCAGGTCGAGCGCTTCATCCGACAGATTGCCCGGGACGATGGTGATCGGCACACGGCACTGCGACGCACCCTTGGTGGTCAGGTAGGTGATCAGCGGCCCGGTGCTGTCGCCCGATGTATCCGCCCCGAGGATAAGGATCGAAATTTCCTCTTCCTCATTGATAAGATTGATCAATTCGGTTTTTGGATCACCTTCGCGGAGATACACAACAGGGTTGTTGCCTGTCAGTTCGTGAACCCATTCGCTGTTGACCCGCAGCAGGTTTTCCGCTTCCAGACGGGCTTCCTCGCGCATCAATTCACCGACCCCGGCAAAATGCTGAAACTCGGCTGGCGGGATGCAGTGCATGAGCGCAATGCGGCCCTTGAGCCGGTTGGCCCGACGGCAGGCATAGTAGAGTGCCTGATGCAGCTCCTCGCTGTCATCCACAACAACGAGGAACACCCTGCTTTCATCGACCTTTTTTTTCTTGGCAGCATTCATGCGTCTTGTGTCCTGTTTCCCGGGTTTCGGCGAGGCATCAGCCTATCGGCGGAAAGCCACCGCGGCGAGCCAGCCAGCGCTTACGGCGAAGATTATAGCAAAGATACCATAGAAAGGGGGATAGGCGTGTGCCATTTCGAAAATCTTGGCACTGAGCCCCTTTTTCGCAACCCTGATGCTCGATTGCTCGGCATTCAGCATCTTGCCATCACGAAAATGAATGATCCGGACATCATACTGACCCGGGATGATATTGGCTGGCAGCACAACATCGGTCCGGAACAAGGCGTTCTTGCGAGTCGTCACCATGCCGTCATGGATCTGCCAGAGCTGGCTGGCTTCCATGTTTCTGGCCAGGGCTTCCTTCCACTCGCTGGTCTCACCTTCATCAATGCGTGATCCGGTGGCCAGCACAAAAGGCAGCGATTCATACCCAAGGCCGATGCGGCGGCGTTCTTCGGCATCGGCGATCTCATCAAACGGGCGCGTCGACAGAATATGATAGAAACTCGGGATATCGGTGAGGGTTGCGCTTTCAGTATTGAGCCAGATGCCCGCCACTTTGTCCTTGCGGCGAAGGGCAACGTTCTTGAGCGGGCCGCGGACTTCAATGGCGATATCATCATCTTCCTGCAGTTCGAGCGCCCCGAAGAGCAGCAATTCCGCCCCGTTGAAATCAGTCGTGATGCTGACCTGTTTCTGGTCAAGGTCAACAACCAGCGCCGCCTTGGCCGCAAAGGGCAGGCTGAGCGCCACAACGAGCATGATCATGGTGAGCAGCCGGGTCATCGCACAAAATCCAGTGTGAACAGATCATCCGGCTGGATGATCACATCAAAAAGCAGTTTGAGGCAGACCGCCAGCACGATCAGGGCGAGTAGGCCGCGCAACTGTTCGCCGCGCAGCATCGCCCCGACCCGGGTGCCGAACTGGGCCCCGACAACCGCCCCGAAGAGCAGCAGACCGGCGAGAACGATATCCACGGTCTGTGTCTGGACCGATTGCAGGAAGGTCACGTTTGCGGTCACGAAAATGATCTGGAACAGCGATGTGCCGACAACGACAGCCGTTGGCATCCCCAGAAGATAGATCATCGCCGGCACCATAATAAAGCCGCCGCCGACGCCCATGATGGCGGAAAGAACCCCGACCAGTGCGCCAACCATAAACGGCAGCAGCGCCGAGATATAGAGTTTGGATTTCCGGAACCGCATCTTGAACGGCAGCCCGTGCAGCCAGTTGTGCTGGTGCAGTTTGCCGCGCCGGGCCCCGGGCAGCCGTGCCCGCAGCATGGCACGGACACTTTCGATCAGCATCAGCGAGCCGATAATGCCAAGGAAGACGATGAAGCTCAGTTTAATGACAACATCGATCTGGCCGAGTTCCCGCAACAAGGCGAACAGGGCCACCCCGATGGTCGAGCCGACAAGACCGCCCGCCAGCAGCACGAGCCCCATCTTGATATCGACATTGCCGCGGCGGAAATGTGCCAGGACACCGGAAACCGATGAAGCGACAATCTGGTTGGCCTCCGTGCCCACGGCAACAGGTGCAGGCACCCCCAGAAAGATCAACAGCGGTGTCATCAGAAAACCGCCGCCAACGCCAAAGACGCCGGAAAGAAAACCGACCATGCCACCAAGACCGATGATGGTCATGATGTTCATCGAGATTTCGGCGATGGGCAGGTAAATATACATTATGTAACCGTATTCTTAAATTAACCCATAGCAGATTCAGCCCATGCTGGCGAGTGCTGAAAATGCTGCTGAGCCAATGCTGCGTCAATTTTACCGTCAGTAGGGCAGAGACGGGTCATCCGGGTAGATGTCGATGAGAAAATCCATGATCTTCTCGACCTCCTCATCACGGATCGAATAATAGATCATCTGGGAATCACGCCGCGTCTTGAGGATATGGGCACGCCTCAGCCGCCCAAGATGCTGCGACAGTGCCGACTGGCTCAAGGTCTTGAGAATGGCTTCCAGTTCCTTGACCGAGCGTTCCTCACCGTTGAGAAGATGGCTGATGATCTCCAGCCGCTGGCTGTTGCTCAAGGCTTTCAGGACGGTAGTGGCACGGCTGTTGCTGTTGGTCGGTTTCCTCCCGGTTTTGCGCTTGCGTAGGAAAGTTCTGGGTTTGTTTTGTTTTTTCCGAGACACCATGGGACTCCTCTGTTGTTGAGCCATCGGTTGCTTGGTGCCCCATGGTAAGGTAGAAAGATTAATATTCACTTAACGCCTTGATAATTATTGGGTGCATCTTCACGCGAGGAGAGGCTAGACTGGCGCCATGTCCGCACAGGGTCGCAAACAGAGAACACCGGAAGAACTCGCCGCGTTGGTCGAAAGCCTCGGGGCCAAGGGCATGGTGGCGCAGGATTTCGGTATCCGCATCGACCGCCTGGGGGAATGGTACCATCAGGGCGGCCGGATCAAACGGCCGGGGCTGGTCAAACTCTTTGCCTCGATCCTGACACGCCTTGATAACGGTGAATACTGGCTTGTCACTCCGGCGGAACGCGGCCGCATCGAGGTGGAGGATAAACCCTTCGTGATCACCCGGGCGACCATCGAAAGCCAGGACGGTCAGCCAATGATCACGCTCCACAGCAATCTCGGTGAAGGCTTCCCACTTGATGCCGATCACCCGATGGTGATGGAAGGTGATGATGCCGAGGAGCCGCGGCCAGCATTCAGGCTTGGCGGCAATCTGGAAGCACGGATTTCGCGATCGGTATTCTATGAACTGGCGGCCATGGCGGTGATCGAGGAGGGGCGGTTCGTGCTCCACTCGCATGGTGCTGCTTTCGATCTTGGCCCGGCGACGGATACTGCCGAAGCGGAGGCGGAATAATGCCGCCTCCCGGTCTTCAGGATCTGCTTGCCGTCACCCGAGCTGCGCCGGAAATCCCGCCGGAAGGGCAGGTGCCCTCGGCGGTGTTGATCGCCCTCATCACCATGGATGATGGCCAGACAGGGGTGATTCTGACCGAACGATCAGGCCATCTGCGCCATCACGCCGGGCAGATCAGTTTCCCTGGCGGCCGCATCGATAACGGCGAAACGCCGGTTGAAACAGCGCTCCGTGAAGCCGAGGAAGAAATTGCCCTTGCCCGCGACCAGGTGACGGTTCTTGGCCATCTGCCCGGGGTGCTGACAACGGCGGGGTTTCACATCGCCCCGGTGCTCGGCCGTGTTGACGGGAATTTCACCCCGGTGGCGGCACCGGCGGAAGTCGCACGGGTGCTGATCGAACCGATCGTGCCGCTGCTTGACCGGCGGCACCATCAGTCGGTCATGCGCGAAGCCGGGGGGCGTCGCTATCAATCCTGGGATATTGCCCATGAGCGCGAAAATATCTGGGGAGCGACGGCCCGGATTCTGGTACAATGGGGGCAGTTGATCTCCCCTGAACTTCAACAGCAGGAGGCCGGCCAATGAACCGTTATCTCGTGATTGCCCTCGCCATCATCGTCGGCGGTGTCATCGGTCTGTGGCTCTCGCGGCGGCAGAAGGACGGCGAAACCACGCTTGTTGAAGAAGGCCGTCAGCCCTCACTGTGGCCCTGGATCGCCGGTCTGGTCGTGCTGATGGCGGGGCTGATGATGCTGGTCTCCCATGAACGCGCCGATAAAGACGCACGCTATGCCCCGGCGCAGATCAACAACGGTGATATCACCCCCGGACAGTTCGGAAAAAACGAGCATGACGGGTGAAGCCGCGCTCAGACGCCTGCTTGACCGGGCGTTGCCGCAACGGATCATGACACTGATCGCCGCCGGGGGCGGTGAGGCGAGGCTTGTTGGCGGGGTTGTTCGCGATGTGCTCAACGGGGCTGACCCCGATCATCTCACTGATCTTGATATGGCGGTGAACCGGCCGCCGCAGGAATGCCGCGATCTGCTCGAAGCTCATGGGTTTCGGGTGATCCCCACAGGTATTGACCACGGCACGATCACGGTTGTTGATCACCATCATGCGGCGGTCAAGGTCGAGCTGACCAGCCTGCGCGCTGATATCCGCACCGATGGACGCCATGCCGAGGTCGTGTTCGGGACCGACTGGGAGGCTGATGCTGAGCGGCGCGATTTCACCATCAATGCGCTCTATCTGGCGGCCGATGGCAGTATCTTTGATCCCCTCGGAGGGCGCGAAGACCTCGCGGCGGGGCGGGTGCGGTTCGTCGGTATGGCGGCACCCCGGATCCGTGAAGATTACCTGCGGATGCTGCGGTTCTTCCGCTTCCATGCACGTTTCGGCCGGGGTGCCCCCGATGCTGAGGCGATGGCGGCGATCAGCGAACACAGCCCGGGGCTTGACCGGATTTCCGGTGAGAGGATTGCCCAGGAAATGCGCGGTATCCTTGCGGCAGGTCATGCTGCCGCGATCAGTGCGATGATCACGACCGGGCTCGACCGCAGCATCGCCAGGGACGGCTTTGATGATGACGGCTATGACCGGCTGATGGCGTTCGTGCCAAGGGTTGATCCGATGCACCTGCTGGGGTTTCTGATCCGGGGTCAGGATACAGACGCGGTGGCGGCACGGCTGCGGCTGTCACGGCGTGAGGCCGGGGTGCTGCAGCGGGCGGCTGATCCGGATGCCTATCAGGCTTTCGGCGAGCAAGGCTGGGCTGCGGCGGCCTATGGCGCCAGCCGTGATGCGGCGATGACACCGGCGGTGATGGCAGGGCTTTATGCAGTGGCGGCGGTGGCGGCAGGGGGTGATGTATCCGCTGAAGCATTTGGCCGACTCCATGGCTGGAGGCGGCCGCAGTTTCCCATCACCGGTGATGATCTGATCGATCGGGGCATGGCGCCCGGCCAGGCGATGGGGCGGTGCCTCAAGGCGCTTGAGCACCGGTGGATCGATGCCGGGTTCACCCCCGACCGTGAAGCTCTGCTGAAAATACTGGACGCTGGCGGGCTGAATGAGTAGGACAATCCCCATGGAAAGGGAGCCTCATGCCTGACAACAAGCACAAACCATCCGCCCCGATCAGCTCGGAAGAATGGCGCTCACGCCAGGATCAGGCACGGGGCTGGTTCGCCGGTCTGCGCGACCAGATCTGCGCGGCTTTTGAAGCGATTGAGGATGAATACGCGGCGGCCTATCCAGAGGCGGGCGAGGCCGGGCGTTTTGACCGCACCCCGTGGCAACGCGAAGAAGGCGGCGGCGGTGAGATGTCGATCATGCGCGGGCTTGTCTTTGAAAAGGTTGGCGTCAATATCTCGACTGTTGACGGCAGTTTCAGCGAAGCGTTCCGGGGCCAGATCCCGGGTACCCAGGATGATCCGCGGTTCTGGGCCAGCGGCATCTCGCTGGTGGCCCATATGCGAAACCCTTTCGTGCCGGCGGTGCACATGAATACCCGTTACCTCAATACCGGCGGCCAGGAAGGCAAACGCTGGTTCGGCGGCGGTGCCGACCTGACGCCGATCATGGCCAATGATGAAGATGCCGCCGATTTCCACGCCCGGCTCAAGCAAGCCTGCGATGCCCATCACCCGCAGTATTACGAAGACTACAAAAAATGGTGTGATGAGTATTTCTGGCTTCAGCACAGGGAAGAGCCGCGTGGTGCTGGCGGCATTTTCTACGATTACCTTGATAACGGTGATTTCGAAGGGGAGTTCGCCTTTACCCGGGATGTCGGGCTGGCGTTTCTCGATATCTACCCGCAGCTTGTGCGGCGGCGGATGGAAACCCCGTTTACCGACGATGATCGCCACCATCAGCTTGTCCGCCGCGGCCGCTATGTCGAATTCAACCTGCTCTATGACCGGGGCACTGTCTTCGGGCTGAAAACTGGCGGCAATGTCGAGGCCATCCTGATGTCAATGCCGCCAGAGGTGCGCTGGCCTTAAGCCAGGGCTCCAAAATTTGTGGCATTGTGTCGCACAAGGCTGATCTGGGCTGTCTCATGACGATTCTGATATAGGCTTTCTTGGCGTCTTTTTTTATATTGGCATTGTTAGACAGCGAGGGGGAGACATGTCCGATACTGTTGAAAACAAGGGCAGACGCGATTTCATCGTTGTTGCCACCAATTCCATGATGGCAATCGGTGCGGCGGCTGTCGCCTATCCGTTGATCGACCAGATGAACCCGGCGGCCGACACGCTGGCCCTGGCCTCAATCGAAGTCGATCTGTCATCAATTGCCGAAGGTCAGGCCATCACCGTCAAGTGGCGGGGCAAGCCTGTCTTTATCCGCCACCGCACCGCCGATGAGATCAAGCGTGCTGCCGAAACCAGCCTTGATGATCTGCGTGATCCCGAAACTGATGCCGACCGTGCTGAGAAGCCGGAATATCTGGTGATCCAGGGGATCTGCACCCATCTCGGTTGTGTCCCCCTCGGCCAGAAGATCGGCGAGGTCAAAGGCGATTACAATGGCTGGTTCTGCCCGTGTCATGGCTCGCACTATGATACATCCGGGCGCATCCGCAAGGGGCCTGCACCGACCAATCTCGAAGTGCCGCCCTATGCGTTCATCTCTGACACTGTTGTGAAGATTGGCTAGGGGAGTTTGAGACCCATGGAAATGCAACAATTCAAAAACCCTGTCGTGCGCTGGATTGATCACCGTCTGCCGGTGTTCAGTTTCCTGCATCATGAAATGCACGAATACCCGACACCGAAGAATCTTTCCTATCTCTGGAACCTCGGTTCGCTGGCCGGTCTTGCGCTGGTGATGATGATCATCACCGGGATCATTCTGGCCATGCACTATACCCCCCATGTTGACCACGCTTTTGCCAGTGTCGAACGCATCATGCGTGATGTGAACCACGGCTGGCTGATCCGCTACATTCACATGAACGGGGCCAGTTTCTTCTTCATCGTGGTCTATATCCATATTTTCCGGGGGCTGTACTACGGTTCCTACAAAGCCCCGCGAGAGCTTCTCTGGATGCTCGGTGTTGTCATCCTGCTGCTGATGATGGCCACAGCCTTCATGGGCTACGTGCTGCCCTGGGGGCAGATGAGCTTCTGGGGTGCGACGGTGATCACCAACCTGTTCTCGGCGATCCCGTTCGTCGGTGAATCGATTGTGGTCTGGCTCTGGGGTGGTTTCTCGGTGGATAACCCGACCCTGTCACGGTTCTTCGCCCTGCATTACCTGATGCCGTTCCTGATCGTCGGGGTGGTGATCCTGCATATTGTTGCCCTGCACCGTTTCGGCTCGAACAACCCGCTGGGGATCGATGTCAGCGGCAAGCAGGACACGCTGCCGTTCCATCCCTACTACACATCGAAGGATCTGTTCGGGGCGGTGGTCTTCCTGACCATCTTCGCGTCGGCGGTGTTTTTCTACCCGAACTATCTCGGTCATCCGGATAACTACATTCCGGCAAACCCGCTGCAGACTCCGGCCCATATCGTTCCGGAATGGTATTTCCTGCCGTTCTACGCGATCCTGCGGGCCATCCCCGACAAGCTCGGTGGCGTGCTGTTCATGTTCGGTGCCATCGCCGTGCTGTTCATCCTGCCCTGGCTTGATCGGTCACCGGTCCGCAGTGGCCGCTTCCGCCCGATCTTCAAGGTGTTCTTCTGGCTGCTGTTCATTGATTGCCTGGTTCTCGGCTATCTCGGTGCCAAGCCTGCCGAAGGCATTTATGTGGTGGCCTCTCGGATTGCGACAGCATGGTATTTCTTCCATTTCCTGATCGTCCTTCCGATGCTTTCCATGGTTGAAAAGACACGTCCGCTGCCGCAGTCGATTTCCACCCCGATTTCCGCGGGTGGTGCGATGGCGGGGGCAACAGCCGCAGTAAGGGAGAAGCCCGATGCTTAAATTTTCCATCCTTTCCCTTGCTTCCGCGCTGGTGATGTCGGCATCTGCGGCCTTCGCCGCAGGAGCAGGCGGGACAATCACCGAACGTGACTGGAGCTTCAGCGGCCCCTTCGGGTCTTTTGATCAGGCCTCGATGCAGCGTGGTTTTCAGGTCTATCGCGAAGTCTGCGCCGGCTGTCACGGTCTTGATTACGTGGCTTTCCGCAATCTTGCCGATCTGGGCTATAACGAAGCCGAGATCAAGGCGATCGCTGCGGAATATGAAGTCATGGACGGGCCTGATGAAGATGGCGAGATGTTCATGCGCCCGGGGATTCCGGCAGACCGCTTCCCGAGCCCCTATGCCAACGAAAATGCGGCACGGGCGGCCAATGGCGGGGCTTATCCGCCTGATCTGTCGCTGATGGTCAAGGCCCGGCCGAACGGGGCGAACTATCTCTACAGCCTGCTGATCGCCTATAAGGATGCACCGGCCGGCACAGATGTTCCCGACGGGATGCATTACAACGAAGCTTATAGCGGCCATCTGATTGCCATGCCGCAGCCGCTTTACGGTGATGATGTCACCCTCGCCGATGGCAGTGACGCCTCAGTAGAGGCCCTGGCCGCCGATGTGACAGCGTTCCTTGCCTGGACGTCAGAGCCTGAAATGGAAATCCGCAAGCGGACAGGAATTGCCGCCATGGTCTTCCTGTTTGTCATGTGCTTCGTGTCCTACGGCTCGATGCGGTATATCTGGTCAGACGTCAAAAAAGGCTGACCAGGCCCTCCCATCTGATACGGCTAAACCCGGCCTCGGCCGGGTTTTTCCATTTTCGGGGGGCTGTTGATTTTTCTCGCCAAAAAAGCAGCCTTGTGTCACTCTTCCGGGATAACTGTGGGGGTAAGAAGATGCAGAAACTGACCTGCGAGGAGTGCGGCACGACCTTCAACTGCGGCACGACAGGTGATGGGACCTGCTGGTGTCATAACCTGCCCAATATGCGTGACAGTTTTGATCTGGCCGGAAAATGCGTTTGCCCCGATTGCCTTACCCAGGGCAAGGCCAAGGCGATCACCAAGATGCGCAAGGCGAAAAAGGCTGTCCGCAACCAGAACTCGATCCGCCAGTCCTAGACACTGAAGCGGAAGTGAAAGACGTCGCCATCCTTGACGAGGTAATCGGCGCCTTCAACACGCAGTTTGCCCGCTTCCCGGGCCCCGGCCTCACCGTTGCAGGCAACATAATCATCATAGGTAATCGTCTCGGCACGGATAAACCCGCGCTCGAAATCAGTGTGGATCGCCCCGGCCGCCTGCGGGGCGGTTGAGCCGTTGCGGATTGTCCAAGCCCGGGCTTCCTTGGGGCCTGCGGTGAAGAACGTGATCAGGTCCAGCAGCCCGTATCCGGCACGGATGAGGCGGGCGAGCCCGGCTTCCTCGAGGCCAAGATCAGCCAGGAATTCAGCCTTTTCCTCACCGTCGAGGGCGATGATCTCGCTTTCAATGGCAGCGGAAACGATAACAATCCCGGCACCTTCGGCTTTGGCCCGGGCAGCGACAGCCTCGGTCTGGGCGTTGCCGGTGGCAGCCGAGGCTTCATCGACATTACAGGCATAGAGCACCGGCTTGGCGGTAAGCAGTTGCAGGCCGGGCAGGGCGGCACGTTCGGTGTCATCAAGGCCGGGGCAAGACCGGACGGGGTGACCATCGGCAAGACCCTTATAGAGTTTTTCGAGGAGGTCCAGCATCGCCTTGGCTTCTTTATCCTGGCCGCGGACTTTTTTGGTGAGGTTGGCCATCCGCTTTTCAATCGATTCGAGATCAGAAAGCATCAGCTCGGTATCGACCGTATCGGCATCGCGGACAGGATCAATCCCGCCATCGACATGGGTGATGTTGTCATCGTCAAAACACCGCAGCACATGAATGACGGCATCGACTTCACGGATATTGCCCAGAAACTGGTTACCGAGGCCTTCACCCTTGGACGCCCCGCGAACAAGCCCGGCAATATCGACGAATTCAAGCTGAGTGGGGAGAATCTGTGCGGATGAGGCAATCGCGGCAAGACGATCCAGCCGCGGATCGGGCACCGCAACCCGGCCGGTATTCGGCTCGATCGTGCAGAACGGGTAATTGGCGGCATCGGCCGCAGCACTTTCGGTAAGCGCGTTGAACAGGGTCGATTTGCCGACATTCGGCAGGCCGATGATACCGCAGTTAAATCCCATGATCGTTATCCTGTGCTGTGGGGGGCGGGCACAGCCGCGCCACTGTTGTCATGAAGGCGTTGTCATCGTCACCGATCAGCAGATCGAGATGCCTGGCCATGCAGTCGAGCAGGTGGCCAAGCCAGCCTTGCCATTCGTCATCGGTGAAGTTCGACAGCACATGACTGTCGACCATCTTGTTGGCCGCTGTGGCATGGGGAGAACGGCCGACACCAAGCCGCAAGCGGCGGTATGCCGTGCCGAGGTGACGATCAATATCCCGCAGCCCGTTATGGCCGCCATGGCCGCCGCCTGCCTTGAGCCTGATCTTGCCCGCGGCAAGATCGATATCGTCATGGATGACAGTCAGGTCTTCGGGGGGAATCTTGTAGAAATCCATAACCTCCCGGACAGGCCCGCCGGATCGGTTCATATAACGGAGCGGCTTGACCAGCAGGATCTTGCGGCTGCCCAGTCTGCCCTCGCTGAGGGCATAGCCTGGTTTTTCCTTGAAAGCGGGGAAGCCATGCTCCTCGACGATGCGGTCAAGGAGCATGAACCCGATATTGTGGCGATGGCCAGCATAGTCTCGACCAGGGTTTCCCAATCCGGCTAAAACGACCATCGCTCCATCCCTTGTCAAAACCCCCGTAACAGGGGCGGGTGATCAGCGTCGTGATCAGCCTTCTTCGCTGGCTTCCGCTTCCTCGCCTTCCTCCGCGTCATCGCTGACGGCTTCAGGTTCGGTCGCCACGGTCGGTGCGGCGATGGTGGCGATGGTGAAATCACGATCACTGATGGTCGGCTCAACACCTTCAGGCAGGTTGACGGCACTGATATGGATGGAATCGCCGACATTGGCGCCGTCCAGATCGACCGTCAGGCTTTCAGGAATTGATACAGCCGGGCAGTTGACCTCGACTTCGTGGCGGACAACGTTAAGAACACCGCCGGTCTTCAGGCCCGGGGATGCCTCATGGTTGATAAATTCAACCGCGACGGCAACCGTAATGGTGGAGCCTTTGGAGACGCGGAAGAAATCAATGTGCAGCGGCACATCTGTGACCGGATGAAACTGGATATCACGGGTCAGGACGGAATTGCTCGAGCCGTCAACCTCAATCGAGAGGATCTGGCTGAAGATACCGGGCTGGCTCATCAGTTTGCGGAAAGTGTTGGCATCAAGGTTGATGCTGAGGGGTTCCTTGCGGTCACCATAGATTACAGCAGGAATGAGACCTGCTCTGCGTGCCGCCCGGGCGGACCCCTTACCGACCCGGTCGCGCGTTGTTGCGCTGAGTGTCATTGACATAGGTTTTCTCCAATAAAATGGGCCATGCCTCCAGGGGTGCATGGCTGGGTTCTCGGCTCAATACCGAAGGACAAGCGGTTTTTACATCGTATCGGGCGGATTGTGAAGCAAAAACTGCCCTGCAGCCGATCAGTTGAACAGCGAGGAGACCGAGCGTTCCTGATTGATCCGCAGGATGGCTTCCCCAAGCAGCGGGGCCACGGTGAGCTGACGGATGTTACGGGCGACGCGCATGGCTTCTGTGGCAAGGATGCTGTCTGTTGTGACCAGCGATTCCAGAGGCGAGGAGGCCACCCGGGATACAGCCCCGCCGGAAAGAACGCCGTGGGTGACATAGGCATCAACCGATATGGCCCCTTTGTCTTTGAGCGCCTGGGCCGCGTTGCAGAGTGTCCCGCCGGAATCGACAATATCATCAACCATGATACAGCGGCGGCCATCCACATCACCGATGATATTCATCACTTCCGAAACACCGGCACGTTCGCGGCGTTTGTCGATAATGGCAAGGTCGGCATCCAGCCGCTTGGCGATGGCCCGGGCCCGGACAACCCCGCCGACATCGGGCGAGACGATCACCAGCGGATCATTGGGATAGAGGTCCTGAATATCCTGCGTCAGCACCGGGGCGGCGAAAAGATTATCGGTTGGAATATCGAAAAAGCCCTGAATCTGATCAGCGTGCAGATCCATGGTCAGCACCCGGTCAGCCCCGGCGGAGGTGATCAGGTTGGCGACAAGTTTGGCTGAAATTGGTGTCCGCGGGCCGGATTTGCGGTCTTGCCGGGCATAGCCGTAATAGGGGATCACCGCCGTCACCCGGCGGGCGGAACCGCGCCGCAGCGCATCAAGCGTGACCAGCAGTTCCATCAGGTTGTCATTGGCGGGATACGAGGTCGACTGAACGACGAACACATCCTCACCGCGGACGTTTTCCTGAATTTCGGCAAAGACTTCCATATCGGCGAAACGCCTGATGTCAGCCTTGGTCAACGGTTTGTCGAGATATGCAGCAATGGCTTCGGCAAGGGGACGATTAGAATTACAAGCCAGAATTTTCATGGTCTGCCTGAACAGTGTTAAGCCACCGCATTAATAGCAAGATGCTCCGACCGGAGCAAGGCAAAGGTTACAGAAGTGTTACACAACAACGCATCCGACCATCAGCCCCAGCAGAAACAGACCCAGAAAAATATAGAGATGTGGCATCAAGACCCTCTTTTCAGTGTGCTTTTTCAGGGGCAGATCCGGATCATGCTGATCAGCCTGCCGCTATCGGCCTCGCCCTGATGGGTGGCACGGCGATGGCTGAAAAATCGGTCATCGCTGTAGGTGTCGGGCCCCAGTAAAGCCGATTCGACCCCCGCATCCGATAGCCGCCGGAGCAAATAGCCGGGCAGATCAAAGCGGAACCGCCCGGGGTCTTCATCATCGGCAAAGCACGACCCGGCCCATGGCGATGCCGCCAGCACGGACTCATGCAGGTCTGCCCCCACCTGATAGGATGCTTGCGTGATTGTCGGGCCGATGACAGCGGCTATTGCTTTGCGTGCCGCCCCCCGGGCCAGCATTCTCTCGATCGTGGCCTCCGTGATCCCGGCCACCGCCCCGCGCCAACCCGCATGACAGGCAGCGATCATGCCCGTGCTGCGGTCAACCAGCAAGACCGGGGCGCAATCCGCGGTGAGGATTGTCAGGGTCAGCCCGGGCTGATCAGTCACAAGCCCGTCCCCTTCGGGGCGGGAGGCGGTGTGATCAGCATCATGAACACGGGCCGAATGAATCTGGTAGAGGCCACAGACGTCATCGCCGGAGCCGCCCAGTGCAGCAGCGGCATGGGCCCTGTTTCTGGCCACGGTGGCCTGATCATCGGCCGAGCCGGGCCCACCGTTGAGGCTGTCATAAAGCCCTGTGCTGAAGCCGCCATGGCGGGTGAAAAACCCGTGACGGATGCCGTCAACATCGAGCAAGGGATGGGTGAGGAAAGGCGGTGCATTATCCATGGCGGTGATTATGCCACAGTGATCACAGCCCCGCCACCGGCATGGCGGCATCTCGGGGGCGCAGGGCCATCACCTTAAAGGCAGTCCCCATCTGCGCCGGGCTCGATAACCTGTCAACGGCAGCGGCGATCTCCCGCCGTGTTTCAGGGGTTGCCCCGGTGGCCAGTTGTTCAGCCCGGGCATAGAGACCGATGGCTTTCAGAAACGTCCCTTGCTCAGCCGGGCCGTGGGGGGCGATCCCGTGGTGGCGGGCATGGTCGGCAATGGCTGCAAAATCGACCCAGGCGGAAAGATCGGTCAATCCCGGCTCGTGCAGAATATCGCGAGGCCGATGCTGCTGAACAGCCTGAAGGCTGTCCCCCGTGGCACCGTTTTTGCCATAGTCGAAGATCAGCATCGCCCCGCCATGACGCTCGATATGCTGGGCAAGACTGGCGATGATGCCGGCCAGATCAGGGGCGTGTTCGGCGATCACCCCATCATCCCCCGCTTCGGGAAGACCATCGAGATGGATCGGGTCGCTGCTCTCGGTGAGGGTCAGTCCATCATCCGCAAGGTCGACCAGGCGTTCGTGCCACTGCCCGCCGAGGGCCCGGAACTGGCGTACCGGCAGGGCATCGAAAAATTCGTTGGCGATGATCAGCAGCGGCTGTTCCGGCAAAGCCTCGAGTGTCTCCATCCAGTGCAGGCTGGCATTGGCGGCGGTGGCGAGGTTCTGTTCCTGGGCCTTGATCAGCCCGGGGCTGATCTCCAGCAGGTGCACTGGCCACTGCCTTTCTGGGGCAACGCTGTTGAGGCAGCGCAGCGCATCAGCCATCAGACTGCCGCGGCCGGGCCCCAGTTCCACCAGTCCGGCCGTCTCGGCAATCCCCTGCTTGAGGGCTTCATCATAGAGCCAGAGGCTGACCAGTTCGCCGAACATCTGTGATATTTCAGGGGCTGTGGTGAAATCCCCCTCCCGGCCGAGAGGGTCCTGGCGGCGATAATAGCCTTCGTCAGGATCGCTGAGGCAGAGCCCCATAAAGTGATCAAGCCTCATGGGGCCCTGATCACGGATCATCGCCATGATGCGGTTTTCAAGCCGGGTGGTCATGCACGCCTCAGGGCATGGCGGATCAGCAGCACGCCGATCACCAGCATCGGCAGCGACAGCCACTGGCCCATGGTCGTGCCCGCCAGAATGAAGCCCAGTTGTTCATCGGGCTGGCGGAAAGATTCCACGAGGATCCGTGCGACGCCGTATCCGGCAATGAATGTGCCGGCGATCATCCCCTGATAACGTCGCCCGCCCTTTTTCCAGATAACGGTCAGGATGATGAACAGCACAATGCCCTCAAGCAGGGCTTCATAAAGCTGGCTCGGGTGCCGGGGCAGGGGGCCACCTTCGGGAAAGACCATCGCCCAGGGGACATCGGTCACCCGGCCGTAAAGCTCGCCATTGATGAAATTGGCGATACGGCCGAGGAAGATACCGATCGGGGCGGCCATGGCGACGCAATCACCGAGTGCCAGCATTGGCGTCCGGTAATGCCGGGCAACAAGAATAATCGCCACGACCATGCCCAGAAATCCGCCATGAAAAGCCATCCCGCCATCCCGCACCATGATGATTTCCAGCGGATTGCGGGCGTAGAATTCGAGATTGTAGAACAGCACATAGGCAAGCCTGCCGCCCAGAATAATGCCGATGATCCCGACATTGATCAGCGCATCGATGGGGGCCGGGCCGACCGGGTCATCAGCAGCAGCGGTGACTTTCCGCAGCCACCACCAGCCGAGCAGAAACCCGGCCAGATAAGCCAGCGCGTACCAGTAGATATCGAAACCGAATATCGTGAACGCCACCCGTTCGATCTGCGGAAACGGGATGGCCGCGAACACAGGTTCGCTCAGTGTCTCGGGTGTCAGCACGGTTGTCATGGCGGCTATCATAAGGGGTCGGGGCGGATGCTGAAAGCCCTGATCAGCAGCAGGATCGCGATCCCCGATTCGGCCTGCAGCCCTGGTTTTTCAGCACCTCAACCAGGCAGGGCAAACATGGCAGACAAAAGGCAGGATGAAGGCTGGGGCATCTGCTGCTGGCGGCGAATCGCGGCATCGCCTCAACCGTGGCTAATAACACAACACCATGTGTCAGCGCCGCATTGATGCCACAAAATATAGTGTTTTACATTCCGCAGCCGCTGATGGAAGATTGTCTCAAGGAGAGATTTCTGATGCAGGTCATCGTCCCGACACAATCTGCCCCGCTGGCCCATCCGATCGAGTTGATGGAACGGTTTGTTGCGGCCAATGAATGGCGGTTACACCATGCCAGCCCGACCGAAATCTCGGTGGAAATTCCAGGGCAGTGGTCCGACTACACGCTCAACCTGACCTGGCAGGGCAAGCACGCCGCGCTGCATCTCAATGTCTTTCTCGATATCTTTATCCTCGACAGCCAGATCACCGCTGCCCGTGAGGTTGTGACCACCATGAACAGCCAGATCTGGATGGGCCATTTTGACCTGCTGGTCGAAGATGGCTCGGTTGTCTTTCGGCACAACCTGCCCCTGCGCGGGACCGGCGGGGCCACACCGGAACAGATTGAGGACCTGATCGACATCACCATCGGTGAATGCGAGCGGGCTTATCCGGCCTTGTTTCAGATCGCCACCGGTGTAGTATCGGCACAGGATGCGGTTGAGACGGCGTTCATGGAAACAGCCGGAACGGCCTGAACCAGCGGATGAAAACGATGAAAACAGTTCTTCTTGCCGGATGCGGCAAAATGGGTACGGCCATGCTTTCCGGCTGGCTCGAAAGGCTTGATGAAGACCTGCGATTTGTGGTGGTTGACCCGGCCCTTGATGCCGACCACCCGCTTGCTGGGCATGATCGGGTTTCGATGATGGCCAGCCTGGCTGATGATCAGCCTGCCCCGGATATGGTGGTGCTGGCTGTCAAGCCGCAGATGATGGCTGAGGCACTGCCGCCGCTGGTGGCGATGAGCAGCCCTGAAACCGTCTGGCTTTCCATCGCTGCGGGGATTTCGATCGATTGGCTGCGTGAGGCAATCAGCCCCGATGCGGCGATCATCAGGACCATGCCGAACACCCCGTCAGCGATCGGCCGTGGCGTCACCGCGATGATTGCCGCCGAAACTGTCCCTGAGGCGATGCAGGGGCTGGCCCGGCGGATGCTCGGGGTGATCGGGGTGGTGGTCGACCTTGATGATGAAGCTGATATGGATGCCGTGACGGCTGTTTCCGGCTCGGGACCGGCTTATGTCTTTCTGCTGCGCGAAGCGCTTGAGGCGGCGGGTGTTGCTGCCGGGCTTAAGCCCGAACTGGCCGCGACACTGGCCGGGGAGACGCTCATCGGGGCGGCGGCTCTGCTCGATGCCAGCGATGAAACCGCCACGCAGTTGCGGATCAATGTGACCAGCCCCGGCGGGACAACCCAGGCGGCACTCGAAGTCCTGATGGATGATAACGGGATGTATTCGCTGCTCAAACAGGCAGTGATGGCTGCCCGTGACCGTTCGCGGGCCCTTGGAAACTAGACCGTTTCATCCTATCTTGGTGGGGAGAGGATGAATTATGGCCCAGACTGCAGCTTCCATTGACAAAGCCCGCAGGCAGATCGGTGCTGCCGCTCTTGACCTGCTGAATGACCGCCCGCTGGACAGCCTTGATCTCGGCGAGATCAGCGTTGCGGCGAAAACAGATGAAGCCCTGACACGGCGGCTTTTTTCCTGCCCGGCCAGTGCCGTGGAAAAGGGGCTGGCTGATCTCGATGAAAAGGTAATGCTCGCCCTCGACAGTGATTTTGCCGATGATCCGGATGCCTCAACCCATGACAAGATCCTCGAAGGTCTGGTGGCACGCTACGAAGCCTATCGCCCCTACAAGAACGCGATCGATCACCTGAACAAGGCGTCATTCCGTGACCCTGGCCTTGCGGCAATGCTTGTCGCCCGGCTCAACAAGGCGTCGGAACGGTTGCTCAACCTTGCCGGGGTGAATATCTCCGGGATCACCGGAATGCTTCAGGTTAAGGGGCTTTCCGGGGTTGCGCTGTCCTGCCAGCGGGAATGGATGCGCGATGACAGCCCCGATCTTGCGACCACGATCCGCGCCCTTGACCAGCGGCTCCGCCAGGCAGAGGAGATTGCCTCGACCCTGCGGATTATCACCACCAGCAGAAGTGACAGGGATGACCATGACAGCCAGTTTTGATGATTTTATGAAGATCGATATCCGGCTCGGGACAGTTGTGGAAGTCCAGGATTTCCCCGAAGCCCGCAAACCGGCATGGAAACTGACCATTGATTTCGGCGATGAGATCGGCAGCAAACGATCATCGGCGCAGATCACCGAACATTACAGCAAGGATGATCTGCTTGGTCGCCAGGTGATGGCTGTGGTGAACTTCCCGCCGCGCCAGATCGGCCCGTTCATGTCTGAGGTGCTGACCCTCGGTGTTGCCGATGAAGACGGCCGTGTTGTGCTGATTTCACCGGACAAACCTGCCCCCAACGGCGCCCGTATGCACTAGAACGGCAGCTGCACCCGCACCCGCAGCCCGCCCATGGGGCTATCCCCCAGCAGCATGACCCCGCCATGGGCCAGCACGGCATCATTGGCGATGGAAAGCCCGAGTCCGCTGCCGCTGTGTTGTTCATCAGGGTTCAGCCGGAAGAACGGCCGCAGGACACTCTGGCGGGATTCCTTGGGGATGCCCGGGCCGTCATCATCAATGATCACCTGAAGGGCCTCCGGGCTATGCTCAATGGTAACCGAACAGGATGTGCCGTAGCGCATGGCGTTACCGATCAGGTTGTCCATGGCCCGGCGGATCATCCGGGGGCGGACGGGGATTGTCGCATGGTGTCCTTCGCCGGGATTGAACTGGATTGTGGTACCGTCCCTGTCTAGTCCCCTGATGCTCTCCTCAACGATATCCGCCAGTGATTGCTTTTCCACCGCCTCGACCACGGCGTTGCTGGCAAAATCGATATAGCCGGTGATCATCCGGTCCATTTCATCGATATCCTTGGCCATTTCGTCACGATCGGGGCCGCTTGCCATGAATTCAAGTTGCAGTTTCATGCGCGAAAGCGGTGTCCGCAGATCATGCGAGACACCGGCCAGCATTTCTGTCCGTTCGACCATCTGGCGCTGGATACGCTGGCTCATGGCCTGAAAGGCCTGACCGGCCAGCCGGACTTCCCGTGCGCCTTCGAGTTTGAAATCAGGGGCAGGGCGACCGAGACCGAGCTGGCGGGCGGCTTTTGCCAGCCGCCTGATCGGCCTGACCTGACCCCGCAAAAACAGGATGGCAACACAGAACAGCAGCACCGATGTGCTCACCGTCCAGAGGATCACCAGCCACGAGGTGGAGCTGAAAATCCGTTTCTTGCTGACCGCAATCGACATGATGCCGTCGGGAAACTGCACCATGACGGTGATCAGATCAGGATCGGAATAAAGATCGTGGGCAAAGGGGTAGTCGAGCCGGTAGGCGAGGTGACTATCAAGTGTCTCCTCGACATAGGACGTGGTGGTCGAGGCCTCTCTCTCGACAATGCCTTTGGGCTGCCACGACAGGTCAAAATAGAAATACCGCCATGAAAATTCCTCAACGGTGGCGAAATTGGCCGGTGTCTGATCGGCGGCGTAGCGATCAACCACCACAGCGATATCAGCGGCCAGGGTATCTGACATATACCGCGTCACCGTATCCCAGTGGCGTTCGTAGAAAATTAGGACCGTGACCAGCTGCACAATGATGAGTGGCGTCAGGATGATCAGCAGCATCCGGCCGAACAGCGTGCGGGGCAGGGGGATGTGGAAGCCGGGTTTCATCAGCGATCATCCCGATGGTCGGTTTCGAGCACCCAGCCATGGCCGCGGGCTGTCAGCAGAAAGACAGGTTTGCTCGGGTTGGGTTCAAGCTTGCGGCGCAGGCGTGCCACGGCAACATCGATGCTGCGGCCTTCCATCTGGCCATCAAGCATCCCCGATATCTGCTCGCGGGAGAGGACATTGTCGTGGTGGTCGCAAAAACAGCCGAGCAGTTTGCGTTCGGCCGCGGTCAGGTGCTGGCGTTTGCCGCCGGTGGTCAGCAGGCGGCGGTCACGATCGAAACGGTGGGGACCGAAGGGGATCACCCCGGTGGCTTCGGGATTGCCTTCCGGTACGGCGGCGGGCTGTTGCGGCAGGCGGCTGAGGATATTCTTGATCCGGAAGCTCAATTCCTTCGGTTCAAACGGTTTGGTCATGTAATCATCAGCACCGCTTTCGAGCCCGTGCAGCCGCTGCCCCGGGTCGCCCATGGCAGTCAGCATCAGGCAGGGAGGCGGCGTATTCCCCTGCTTGAGATCGCGAACAAGATCAAGCCCGCTTTCGCCGGGCATCATGACATCGACAACCATCAGATCAAAACGCACCCCTTCGAGCCGCTGGCGGGCTTCGGCCGCGTTGGCGGCAAGCGTTACCCGAAACCCGTCTTCGCGCAGAAATCGACCGATCAGCAGGCGTAACCTTTCATCATCGTCGATAATCAGAATATGGGGCGGGGTGTGCTCGGCCATGGCTTACATCAGGGCTACCGCGGCGGGGTGCGGTGAGGGTGCTTTTTCAGCATCTCCCGCGTCTGAGGGTCCAGCATTTCCTGCATCACAGCAAGAAAGCCATCCGCGGATGTGAACCCGGCGGCCTTATAGGCTTTGCTGAACCGGTGTTTCTGAACTTCGGTCAGTTCCGCCTCAAGATCACAGCCTTTCGGGGTCAGCGACAGCAGCCGCTGGCGTTTGTCATCCTTGCCCTGGCGCAATTCCACATAGCCGTCATCGACAAGTTTGTTCAGCACCCGTGACAGCGACTGCTTGGTGATGTTGAGGATCGACAAAAGCGCCGTGATCGTGATCCCCGGCTCGCGGCCGACGAAATAGATGACCCGGTGATGGGCCCGGCCGAGATCACGGCGGGCCAGAATGGCATCAGCCTCGGCGGTGAAATCTCGATAGGCAAAAAACAGCAGCTCAATACTGTAGCGCAGAGCTTCTTCGCGCAGGATCAGCGGGTTGTTCAAAGATTTTACGTCAGCCATGTTGACTTACTTTACAGTTTTCGGTCTAGTATTCAGTGTAAATCAGGATTATGGCAACTTCAAAGCCTGAAACAGAATTGGGAGCGGCAAGCCATGGACATTATCCCTTTTGATGATCGTGACGGTTTCATCTGGTTGAACGGCGAGATCATCCCCTGGCGTGAGGCGAAAACGCATACGCTCAGCCATGGTCTGCACTATGCCAGCCTCGTTTTTGAAGGTGAGCGTTCCTATAACGGTGTGATTTTCGAAGAGGAATGGCACACAAAGCGGCTCAACGAATCGGCCCGGCTTCTTGATTTCACCCTGCCGTATTCGCCGGAAGAGATTGCGGCTGCCAAAAAAGCAGTGATGGAAGCCAATGGAATTGTCGACGGTTACATCCGGGCCTGCGCCTGGCGAGGCAGTGAGATGATGGCGGTTTCCGCCCAGCAGACGCGTATCCATATGATGGTCGCCGCCTGGGACTGGCCGAGCATGTATGATCCGGAAACCAAGATGAAGGGCATCACGCTCAAGCTTGCAGACTGGAAGCGGCCAAGCCCTGAAACCGCGCCTGTCCACGCCAAGGCTGCCGGTCTTTACATGATCTGCACCCTGTCCAAGCACGCTGCCGAACGTGAGGGATTTCAGGATGCGCTGATGCTGGATTACCGTGGTTATGTTGCCGAATCCACCGGCGCCAATGTCTTCTTCCTGATGAATGATGGGCGTGTCCATACACCGCTGGCCGACTGCTTCCTGAACGGCATCACCCGCCAGACTGTGATCAAGATGATCGAGCGCATGGGCTATGAGGTGGTTGAACGTCATATCAAGCCGGAAGAACTGGCCGATGTGACCGAATGCTTCCTTACCGGAACTGCCGCCGAAGTGACACCTGTCTCACAAATCGGTGACAATCATTTCAATCCGGGGAGTTTTTCCCGCAATGTCCTTGATGGCTATTCCAGCCTTGTCCGCGGCGGTGAGGTTTAATCCTGCTGCCAGCGTTTGCGGGCGAGGTGATCGCTCTCCCGGGCATTCACCCAGGTGACTTGACCATCACGCTCTTCGGCTTTCCAGAAAGGTGCGTCGGTCTTGAGAAAATCCATCATGAATCGGGCGGCCTCGAAGGCGGCATCGCGGTGCGGTGAAGCGCAGCCGACGAAAACGATCTGGTCTCCGGCAAGCAATCTGCCCACCCGGTGAATAATCACCGCCTTTGACAGCGGCCAGCGCTGCATGGCCTCATCGCGGATGCGGGTGAGTTCCGCCTCGGTCATGCCGGGGTAGTGTTCCAGTGTCATGGCAGTAATGCGGCTGTCCCCGGCGATATCCCGGACAAGCCCGGTGAAGGTCACCACCGCCCCGGGATAGCCGCCGTCATTGGCCTGCTGCAATGCTGCCATTTCTTTGGCAGGGTCAAAATCATCAGGGCTGACACGCACCGTCATGATCAGCCCCCTGTGACCGGCGGAAAGAAGGCGACCTCATCGGTGTTGCTGATCGCCGTTTCCGGATCGGCATAGTGCTGATTGACGGCGACACGCACCACTTCCATATTCGAGAGCGCCTTGGCGTGCCCCGGCGAGGCCTCGCGCAGATGCTTCACGAGCCCGGCCACGGTGGTCACATCCGCAGGCAAATCGAGGGTTTCATGAGCCGTACCGATATGTTCGCGCATCCAGGCAAAGTACATGATCTTCATAATGCCGCCTCTCGAAAAGGGATGAAATTCAGCATATCCCCGATGCTGACCTCGTGGCAATCACCCGGTATCTCGACAAGACCATGGGCCCCAGTGAGCGACGACAGCACCCCGGCCCCGGGGCGGCCATGGATAAAGATCCCGGGCTCACCGTTTTCATCCCTCTCAATACGGGCACGCAGATACTGTGTCCGCCCCTGTTTGTTGCCATGGCTGAAGCGTGCCGGCAGAGGCAGTTTCAGGACCGGGGCAACGGTGCCTCCCTGCATGGCGGTGAGTGCCGGGCTGACAATAAGCCTGAAGCAGACAAAGGCAGCAACAGGATTGCCGGGCAGGCAGAAGACAGG